>JBMYXX010000051.1:0-13349 GCA_049608805.1 Flavobacteriales bacterium
AGTTGTTAGAAGCGGTGTTAAATTCCAATGAATTCATCATTCCAACTTCATAACGTTGTTCTGCATATTCAAATGCTCTTACTGTTGCCGACACACTCTTGTCGCTAGCATCAAACTGACGTTTGGCCGCCAGAGCATCATTGTATGCCTGTTGAACGGCTGAGTACAATTGGTTTTTCTGATCTTGTAGCTGAAGCTCTGCATTGATAACGCTAAGCCGCGACTTGGCAACCGAGGTTCTACTCGAGAGACGGTTAAAAATTGGAATGCTTAAAGACAGGCCTAGGCTTTCGCTGAGGTTTTGATCGAGTTGGGTTCCAAACGGGTCGGGTTCGAAGTTTAAGAATTGTGCGTCTGACCACCTTGTGCCAACAGAACCACTAGCCCCAAGAGTTGGTGTATAGGTTGCGAAAGCGATTTTTTCACCTTTCCGAGCACTTTCTAACCGAGCTTCTCTAGCCTTTATTTGAGGCCAGTTGTTTAACGCATAATCGTAAATCGTTCCAACAGTTCTTCCTTCCAAGGTTTCAAGAGGAACATCTGTGTTTGGTCTTTCAATTTTAAACTCATCAGATGCCTGTAAATTAAGCATCTGCTTCAGGCCAAGAACAGAGGCACTTAAGGCGTTTTCGGCATTAATTACCTGCAACTCATTAGAAGCCACCTGAGCCTCAACATCAAACAAGTTCCCTTCGGGTAGTGAACCCGCTTCAACCATTTTTTGAGTACGAGAAAGTTGCTCAGCGGTAACCGAAACCTGCTCTTGCGCTACAAGAAGTAACTCTTCATTGAACATTATTTGCATGAATGCGGTAGAGATGTTCATACTAATGTCGTTGCTTAAGCCTTCTAAATCGTAGCCTGCGGCTAAAAGGTCAATTTGAGATTGCTTGAAAGAATTTAAAAGCCGAAAAGCATTGAACAACGTTACATTACTTGACGCCCCAAAGTTGGTTGAGTTCACTTGTTCAGAAATGAACGTGTTGGAAACTGGGTCAATACTCCGACCGAAATTTGCATTGTAACTCGCATTCGCATTCAGATTAGGAAACATCCCCGCTAAAGATTGGGTTTTGTCCAGTCGAGCAGATTCCTTTTGTAGTGCAGACTGCTTTATTTGAATGTTGTTTTCAATAGCGTAGCTGATGCAGCGCTCTAACGACCATTTGTTTTCGTCCTGTGCAAAGCTTGTGTTCCAGCCTGCTAAAAGCAACGTAAAAACAACCAGTCTCTTTCCTAAATCCATAGCGATTTCTTTAACGCGCCAAAATTAACCAATTGACACACCCATTTGTTCGAGAGATTACACAAGGCTCATAATAATTGTTAAGCCGATTTTGAATTTATCGGCACAACATTTTACAGCATATAAAAGCAAGTTGGCAAAAACCAGAGGCCCGTTATTCGGCACGCATAACAAAAGCTTGCAGAATTGAATTTTGTTTAAGTTTGTCGCGAATTAAAAACCTACCAAAAGCAGATAATCATGTCTGATATTTCATCAAGAGTAAAAGCTATAATCGTTGACAAATTAGGTGTTGATGAGAACGAAGTAACGCCAGAGGCTAGCTTCACAAATGATTTGGGAGCCGATTCTCTAGATACGGTTGAGCTTATCATGGAATTCGAAAAGGAATTCAACATTGCTATTCCAGACGATCAGGCCGAGAACATCGGAACTGTTGGAGAAGCGATTAAGTACATCGAAGAAAACGCTAAGTAAATTTCCTCTCTAACGAGGAAAAACAATTACCCGCTTCCAACCGTTAGCTAACGATGGAAGCGGGTATTTAAGTTTAAAATGGAGCTAAAACGCGCAGTAATAACAGGTATGGGAGCTTTGACTCCGTTAGGCAATTCGCTTGACGAGTATTGGGCTAACCTTATTGCTGGTAAGAGCGGTGCAGCGCCCATTACACACTTTGATGCTTCTAAGTTTAAAACCCAATTTGCCTGTGAGGTAAAAGGTTTTGAGCCTACAGAACACTTCGATAGAAAAGAGGCGAGAAAACTAGACCCGTATGCGCAATATGCGTTGGTAACTGCAACCGAAGCTTGGACAGATTCTGGCCTTAGCGAAGATGCAATTGACAACGATAGAGCTGGCGTAATTTGGGGTTCTGGAATTGGAGGTTTGAAAACGTTTTATGACGAATGTTCTGAATTTGCCAAAGGCGAAGGAACACCGCGGTTCAATCCGTTTTTCATTCCTAAAATGATTGCCGATATCGCAGCTGGTCACATTTCTATGAAATGGAACTTGCGCGGACCCAACTTTGCTACAGTTTCTGCTTGTGCGTCTTCAACCAACTCGTTGATTGATTCTTTCAATTACGTTCGGTTAGGCCATGCAGACATTATAGTTGCAGGCGGTTCTGAAGCAGCTGTTAATCAGGCTGGTGTTGGCGGATTTAACGCCATGAAAGCACTTTCTCAGCGGAACGATTCTCCAGAAACAGCTTCACGTCCGTTTGATTTAGAACGAGATGGTTTTGTACTTGGAGAAGGCGCTGGATGTCTGATAGTTGAAGAACTAGAACACGCTTTAGCTCGCGGTGCAAAAATTTATGCCGAGATAGTTGGAGGCGGGATGAGTGCTGATGCACATCATATTACTGCTCCACATCCCGAAGGTTTAGGTGCAATGAACGTAATGCGCAATGCTTTGCGTGATGCAGGAATGGAGCCAGGAGAAATTGACTACATCAATGTACACGGAACCAGCACACCACTGGGCGATATTGCCGAATCTAAAGCCATTAAAGAGGTTTTTGGAGATGATGCTTTTAACCTAAACATCAGTTCAACCAAATCTATGACAGGCCACTTGCTTGGCGCTGCAGGAGCAATTGAAACCATTGCCTGCGTTATGTCTATAAAAGATGGTGTTGTTCCTCCTACCATTAATCACACTACGGACGACCCGCAGTTTGACCCAAGATTGAATTTCACGTTTAACGAAGCCCAAAAACGAGAAGTAAATGCTGCACTCAGCAACACGTTCGGTTTTGGCGGACATAACGCTTCTGTTATCGTTAAAAAGTTCGTTCAGTAAACACACTTTCTTTTGCTCAATTCGCTTCGCAGCTTCTTCGGTAGAGACAAAAAACTGAGTAGCGCGTTACGGAATCTCCTAGGCTTTTCGCCCAAGAATCTATCTCTTTATAGGCTTGCGCTTATTCATCGGTCGGCAGGAGAAAAACTGGCTGACGGAACATTAATAAGCAATGAACGGCTAGAGTTTTTGGGCGATGCTGTTCTAAGCGCCATTGTAGCCAAATACATTTTTCAGCGTTACCCTTTCGAAAATGAAGGTTTTCTTACCGAAACGCGCTCTAAAGTTGTAAGCCGAAAAAACCTAAACGGCCTAGCGCGTAAGCTTGGTTTGCCAGAAATGGTGAATAAGAATAACGAGAATAACCGAACAGGTTCATCGCTTGGCGGAGATGCACTGGAAGCGTTAATTGGCGCTATTTTCTTAGACCGCGGATATCCTGCAGCAGAAAGATTTGTGCTGGATAGAATGATAGATGGCTTTGTCGATTTAGAAAAGTTGCTCAAGGAAGACGCCAACTTTAAAAGCCGAATAATTGAATGGTGCCAAAAGGAGAAAAAGGACTTCGACTTTTTTGTTGCCGATGACACTAAAGACGGGCATCGACCTTCATTTACCATCCATTTGAAGATAGAAGGCAAAATATTGGGAGAAGGAACCGACCGCACCAAAAAGCGCGCTGAGCAAGCTGCAGCAAGAGAAGCTTGCGAAAAACTCAAGCTCGTTTCTTAATAAATCGTCAATTCTTGGTTTATTATTGATTTGATTCAATAACCCGAATACCTTTAGGGCGCAATGAACTTTACGCTAGATAATTGGATGCCCGATGAAGTGGATTTTACCCTCTTCCATATCTATTGTCACTTAAAAGATTACAGATTGTGTGGGGCGCTTAATGAACAATTTCGTTGCAAAATGATTCGGGTAGATGATTTCCTAGATGAAGACTCAAACCTGCCTAGCTACGCTCAGTTTCATTGGAAAGACGAAATAATGCACCGCGAGTTTTATCTCATATCAAACAAACCAGTGTCAAGCAATGCGGTAGTTCATAATGGAGATTTATTCGCCACAGAAAGTCGCGAAATGCTGCTTCCAGAAGTTGGTAAAGTAGATTACTTTCTTCAATTATATGGCCCATTTTCGGATGGAGAACTAAACGAAATTGAAGACCATTTAAACTTAATTCCGCTGATAAATGCCGCCAAATTGGTGGACACGTCAGCATCGAAAACGTACCTCAACCTTATGCATTAATTAGAAAGATGGGAACATTTAATAAAACCAAAATTGTGGCCACAATTGGCCCTGCTACCTCTTCAAAAGAAATGCTTGCCCAATTGGCAGATAGCGGAATGAGCATTGCTAGGTTAAATTTTTCACATGGCTCGCATCAAGACCATTTAGAGGTACTCACAAACGTTAGAGAAATAAACGCTGAGCGCGATTCTCACATAGGTTTACTAGCCGATTTACAAGGGCCAAAAATCCGTTTAGGAGAAGTGAAAGATGGAGGCGTTGAGATTAAAAGCGGTCATTCAATAATTATCACAACAAAAGAATGTGTTGGTACTTCTAAGAAAGTTTACCTCACTTATGAGAATTTTCCGAAAGATGTTTCTGAAGGAGATACAATCATGATAAATGATGGGAAACTCATTCTACAGGTTACGGGTACAGACCGAAAAACGGAGGTTACCGCAACCATTGAACATGGCGGATTGATGGAATCTCGGAAAGGAGTAAACCTTCCGAACACCAAAATTTCAATGCCGTGTTTGACGGAAAAAGACCTGAAAGATTTAGACTTTGCGTTAGAGCATAATATTGAGTGGGTCGGACTTTCGTTTGTCAGACAAGCAGCCGATATTATTGAGTTGCACGACATCATTAAAGCCAAAAAATCTACGGCTAAAGTGGTGGCTAAAATCGAAAAACCAGAGGCCGTTAAAGATTTAGACAACATTATTAGCGAGACAGATGCGGTTATGGTTGCGCGTGGAGATTTGGGTGTAGAAATTCCAATGCAAGAAGTTCCGCTGGTTCAAAAAGAGATTGTTGCTCGCTGCCTAGAAGCATCAAAACCAGTAATCATTGCTACCCAAATGATGGAGAGCATGATTACAAATCCAGCGCCAACTAGAGCGGAGGTGAATGATGTGGCAAATGCGGTTTTAGATGGAGCAGATGCGCTCATGCTAAGTGGCGAAACCAGCGTTGGAGACCATCCAACCTTGGTTGTAAAAGCCATGTACAGCATTATCAGAAACCTGGAGAAAAAGGGGGATATCTACAATAGAAAGCCGAATCCGGTTTCTACGGTAGATAGACGAATTACAGATTCCATTTGTAAGAATTCGGTAAGCCTTGCGGCTGAGTCTGAAGCAGAAGGAATTATAACCATGACCAATTCTGGATATACCGCGTTCAAGATTTCTAGTTATCGCCCTAAGGCAAACATTTTTGTCTTTACAGACAATGTTTCAATCTTAAATATGCTGAGTTTGGTGTGGGGCGTACGCGGTTTCTACTACGATAAATATGTAAGCACAGACCATACCATTGCCGACTTAAAACTGCGCTTAAAGCGCGAAGGAATGGTCAAAGAAGGCGACTTAGTAATCAACATTGCCAGTATGCCAATTACCGAACGAGGACAATCGAACATGATGAAATTGAGTATGGTTAATTGACCTGCTAACCTTTTTATAGATTTGATTTTCCAAAACAAAAACACATGCCTTTAGATATAAAATTGATGGCCGAAATCTGCGAAGTAGCAGGTGCGCCAGGATACGAGAAAAGAATTAGGGATATCGTCTTGCGAGAAGTAACTCCGTTGGTGGATGAAGTACGCGTTGACAACCTTGGTAACGTAACTGCCATCAAGAAAGGGAAAGAGCCTAAGAAGGTGATGATTGGCGCGCACATGGACGAGATTAGTTTCATGGTTACGCACATTGAAGATGGTGGATTTCTACGGTTTCATACACTCGGTGGGTTCGACCCAAAAACATTGACTGCCCAGCGTGTAATTGTGCACGGGAAAAAGGATTTGATTGGCGTAATGGGTTCAAAGCCTATTCATGTAATGACTCCCGATGAGCGTGCAAAGCTTCCTAAAACAACCGACTATTTCATCGACATGGGAATGTCTAAAGAAGAAGTAGAAAAGGTTGTTTCTGTTGGAGACGTAATTACGCGAGAACGTGAACTCATTGAAATGGGAAATTGCGTGAATTGCAAGAGCATTGATAACCGCATTTCTGTCTTCATTTTAATTGAAGCGTTGAGAACTTTAGGCGATGTTCCTTACGATGTTTATGGTGTATTCACCGTACAAGAAGAAATTGGAATTCGTGGGGCACAAGTTTCATCTTTAGAACACCAGCCAGATTTCGGTTTTGGACTAGATACAACCATTGCATATGACGTTCCTGGGGCACAACCGCATGAGAAAATTACCTCTCTCGGAAAAGGAACAGGAATTAAGATTATGGATGCTTCTACTGTTTGCGATTACCGCATGGTAGAGTACATGAAAAAGACTGCCGAGAAGCACGAAATTCAATGGCAACCAGAAGTTTTAACTGCTGGCGGAACAGACACAGCGGCCATTCAAAGATTTAGTGCTGGAGGTTCAATTGCAGGAGCAATTTCCATTCCTACGCGTCACATTCATCAAGTAATTGAAATGGCCGATAAAGGCGATATCGAGAAGAGTATTACGCTTTTACAGCGTTGCTTAGAGGAGTTGGATACGTTTGATTGGGCGCATAGATAGCTTAAAGGTTATGGACGATTGTTTTATTATTTGCCCATTGGGGGAAGAGGATTCTGAAATTCGAAAACGTTCAGACAAGTTTTTCAAGCACGTTTTTCAACCAGTCCTAAGTTCTAATAAATACACTGCTGTTCGAGCGGACCAAGTACCTAAATCAGGCTTAATAACTACTCAAATAATCAACCTGATCATAGAAAGTCCGTTGGTGGTAGCGGACTTAACGGACGCAAACCCTAATGTATTTTATGAACTGGCCGTTCGGCACGCAACTCGAAAACCATACATACAAGTAATTTCCAAAGGTCAAAAAATCCCATTTGACTTGAGCGGTATCAGAACAATTGAGATAGATATTACTGATTTAGATAATGTCGAAAAAGCCCGAGAAGAAATCGAAAAACAGATAAAAGAATTTCAGGAGGGCTACGTTCCAGACTCTCCAATTTCAGTGGCAACTTCTGCACGGCTTTTACAAGAAGACAGCGATTTTGCTGGAGAAGTAGCGGCTCGAATAAGCGAGTTTACACAATGGCAAATTGATTCTAGGTCTAGCTATTATTCAGCAGATCACGACCCGAGGTTAGAACTAATCCTCAATAAACTTTTCGGGCTGAATGAATACAGCTCTGTTAGCTTAGACGATTTAAGTCAAAAGCTGGATGCGGTTCTAAAAAAACTCAACTAATTTCTACCTCCCACTTACGGCCATAAACGATAAGTAGCCTAGATAAGCAAGAAGCAAAAGCATCCCTTGCCACTTCTGTAAGGTTTGTCGTTTGCCAATAAATAGCAACCCAAACAGCACTGCGCTACACGCAATATTCAGTAGAACACTGAAATTATCGTCTGGGTTAAAATCCATTGGGCTGATGGTGGCGGATAGTCCGAGTACCCAGAATATGTTGAAGATATTGGAGCCAATTACATTTCCAATGGCCAAATCTGTATTGCCTTTTCTTACAGCCACAACTGCTGTTGCTAACTCGGGTAGAGACGTTCCGATGGCAACAATGGTAAATCCAACAAACGACTCAGAATAACCAAAAAGTAACGCGAGCGAAACCGCTCCTTCAACAATCCATTTTCCGCCAATTACCAAACCTGCCAAGCCTAAAACCAGCATACCAACTGATTTCCACATTGGTCGCGCATCGTCAGCTTCGGGCAATTCTTCGGTAAGGTTGTTCTTGCCTAAACGAAAAGTGTAAAACAGAAATAGCGCAAACATGGCTATGAGAATCAAACCATCAGCTCGGCTAATCTGGTCTGTTTGAGAATCTCCAGACAACTGGTCGTTTACCAAAAAACCAAGAAGCAAAGCCGCAAAAAGGCTAAAAGGAATTTCGCGCCAGACCGTGTTTTTCTGAACCGTAAGGCTGGTAATTGTTCCTGCAACACCTAGAATCAGAAGCACATTGGCGATGTTGCTTCCAACAATATTTCCAATGGCAAGGCCATTATTCCCGTTGATAGAAGCAATGATGTTTACAGCTAACTCAGGTGCGGATGTTCCAAAAGCTACAACGGTTAAGCCGATAACGATTTCCGGAATTCGGAATTTTCTGGCAATGTCTGCCGCTCCTTCAATAAGCCAATCTGCGCCTTTTATAAGGAGCACAAATCCAACAGCAAACAACCCATAAACCAACATGCCGCAAAGATAGATTTAGGATTGACGTGAAGGCCGTACCCTGAGGTTCTCGAAGGGTTTTTGGGTGGCTTGCGCTTTAGGCTTCGAGAGCCTCAGCCTACACTTCCGCGCTATTTCGCATGCTTCCACCTATTATGCGTCCACATCCAATTCTCAGGTTGGCGCTTTACGCTGTCTTCTAAAAATCGAACGTAAGCCTTGGTAATCTCACCTTCCTCAGTTTTACTTCCATCGGCAAAAGCCAACTTGGAAACGCTTTTATAATGGCCACGCTTAACGCGGATAATCTCATCAAACACCACCGCATGACCTTTTCTTCGCGCTAGCAATTCTAACCCTTTATGGAACGGAATTACCCTTCCGAAAAAAGGCAACCATAAAGCTCGTTTTCTTGCTGATGGATTTTGGTCTGCCAAAAACACGGTCATTGTCGGTTTTTCCGAATCAACCATCAGCGCTTTCAAGTCGTTGGCGGGCACTAACTCGGTTCCGTATTTAAGACGGTAATCGTTTACTACCTGCTCAATAGCTTTGTTTTTCTGCATCATATAAATAATGCGAATGTGAAACGAAGTATGCTGATTTAGAATCCAATTTCCCCACTCCCAATTGAACTGATGCGCAGTGGCCTGAAGTACATTTCGGCCTTCTGAATGAAGTTTGTCGTAAACAGTTGTGTCAACAGAAAACCGGCTAGAAATTTCTTCTGGCGTGGCTTTTAGAAGTTTAATTGTCTCTACAATCTGGTCGCAAAAGTTGCGGTAATATTGAATGTTTAGCTCGTTTAAATCCTCCGAGCTTTTATTCGGAAATGCAGTCTCTAAGTTTCTCCAAACAAGCTTTCTTCTGTACCAAAGCACGTGGTAAATGAGAAAGAACAAAAAGTCCGAAAGCAAGTACAGCGCCCACCACGGCAGCAGAGCAACACCTCCGAAAAGAACTTTGAGGAAACTGTACATGCTGCAAAGATGCGCACAGAACTCGAACAACAATATAACAGCGCATTGTACGTATATTTAGTCATGCTTCGCAGGGTTGGAATGTCTCTTTTGCTCTCGTGGATTTGCTTGAATGCCTTTGCCCAACTGCCACATCCCAACGATACATTGGAGAATGGCAAAAAGGTGCCGTTCAATCAGTTCTTAGGTCGGTTTTCTGTGTTTAATGACCTGGGCGGAGCGGCTTATTATTACTCTTTTAACGTTGGTTATAGCTT
Organism: Flavobacteriales bacterium; assembly: GCA_049608805.1. Lineage (GTDB taxonomy): Bacteria > Bacteroidota > Bacteroidia > UBA10329 > UBA10329 > UBA10329. Next base: position 9,707 of record JBMYXX010000051.1, read on the forward strand.
AATAAAGTTGGATTTAATTACAACCGATTTTACGCTCGGTGCAAGTCGAATTCAAGTTGGTCAATATAGCTGGAGAGAGCCGGATAAGGACACTTATCATGTTCCGATTGGCCTTAGCTTTTATTTGGGAAGACGAGCAAGTCGAATGAACATTAGGGTTGGTTATAGCCCTGTTCTTTCATCTAAGTTGTTCAGGAACGAAGCTGACAACGAAGACTGGCCGCCACCCATTGAGCATAAGTTTTTCTTTTCCCTTGGTTACACATACCAAAACCCGAGCGGTTTTTTCCTAGGAGTAAACGCCAATCTTTTGGTCACCATTAATACACCTAGTCTTCAAGAATACTTTGGTAAGAAACTGAGGTATACTCCATGGCCTGGTTTGGTGTTAGGCTACCGCTTACCAAGCAAAAGGAGACACCAAGAGTGGCATGAGCGCGGATTCAAGCGAAGAGTTTTAAGAGTTGAAGAGAAAACCAACGAAAGCTATGATGAAGTTGATAAGGTTTTCTACAATGATGAACCATTTGAGATGGACACTGTCGATATGCTGGAAATTGAACAAAAGCTAGCCAAACTCAAAAAGCGACACGAGCGTTACCTAAAACAAGAGCAACGATTAAACGGCAGAAGCCTGGTTTATGCAGAGTTTTTTGGAGCCACTAGAATATGGTCTCTCAACTACACATACACGCACCCAATTGCAAAATCTAATACTTGGATGATGGAATATCGAGGTGGCTTTGGAACCGATAAGTCCAATGCAGGAATGCCGTTTCATGTAGGCGTAAAAGCCATGAAAAACTACCGTGGAACAGGAGTTTACGTAGGTGTTGAGCCTTCCGTTAACTGGAAAACAGGAGAAATTGGCGCAGTTTACTTCCTAGAACATAATGTCGAATTCCACTTTGCCTACGGCCTAACAGGCGGTGTAGCATTTTATCTTTTTTACGACCCGTTGTTCTTCAAAAACTATTGGAATGTATCGCCATACGGGAGTTTTTTCCTTGGGTATCGGTTACCACAATTGAAGAAATCTTAGGCAGTTCTCTTTTTTCGTTTTTCCTTTACATCCATGGGAATCCGCTCCTTCTTCGCCAAACCACTTGCCGCTTGGACTGCTAGACAAACCAAAGCATGGAGCTCAAAACCGAAAGAAACGCAGGAAAATGTTTTTGCTGCGTTAATCTCAAAAGCAAAGAACACTTCGTTCGGGAACGACCATCAATTTAGCGGAGTTAAATCTCATGCTGATTTCGTAAAGCAAGTTCCCATTAGAGATTACGAGCAGTTGAAAACATATTTTGACCGTACCGCGAACGGAGAAGAAAATGTGCTTTGGCCTGGAAAACCACTTTATCTGGCTAAAACCAGTGGCACAACTTCTGGTGCTAAGTTCATTCCAATTACCCGTGATAGTATTCCAAACCACATCAATGGAGCAAAGAATGCACTTCTGAGTTACATCCATGAAACGGGAAATGCTTCGTTTGTGGATGGAAAGTTGATTTTCCTGTCAGGGTCTCCTGTTTTGGACATGAAAAATGGTATTCATGTGGGGCGACTTTCAGGCATCAGCAATCACTTTGTGCCCAGTTATTTGCGCACCAACCAAATGCCGAGTTATGAGACCAATTGCATTGAAGATTGGGAAACCAAAGTCGATGCCGTGGTTGATGAAACTTTGGAGGAACAGATGACGCTTATTTCTGGTATCCCGAGTTGGGTTCAGATGTATTTCGATAAAATTCAAGAAAGAACAGAAAAGCCGATAAAAGATGTGTTTCCGGACTTTTCGCTGTTTGTTTATGGAGGAGTAAACTTTGAGCCATATCGGGCTAAAATGGAGGCCACAATTGGAAAGAAGATTGACAGCATTGAGCTGTTTCCAGCTTCGGAAGGTTTCTTCGCTTATCAGGATACGCAGACCGAAAAAGGCATGCTTCTTATCTTGAATGCGGGCATTTTCTATGAGTTTGTTCCTGCGGATGAAATCCATAACGAAAACCCAACACGATTAACAATTGGCGAGGTTGAATTAGGAAAGAATTATGCACTCATAATCAGCAATAATGCTGGGCTTTGGGGCTATAACATTGGCGACATGGTTCAGTTCGTGTGCAAAGAACCGTACCGTGTGATTGTATCAGGTAGAGTAAAGCATTTTACTTCCGCCTTTGGCGAACATGTTATTGCAAAAGAGGTGGAATACGCATTGAATGCGTCTCTTGCCAAACATGGTGGAGAAGTCATCGATTTTCATGTTGCTCCGCAGGTAAACCCAGCAGATGGATTGCCGTACCACGAATGGTTTATCAGCTTCGCGAAGCGACCAGAAAACCTGATGGAATTTGCCGCTGCAATTGACGCTGAATTGCAAGAGCAAAACATCTATTACAAAGACCTGATAACAGGAAATATTCTTAAACCTGCGGTGATTACCGAAGTTGCGGAAAATGCGTTCATCAATTACGCCAAGTCTCAAGGGAAACTGGGAGGCCAGTTTAAACTGCCGCGGTTGGCAAATGATAGAAAAGTGGCAGAATTACTCACCTGATCCTTCTTACTTTCGAAACATGAAAACCACCATCCGCATTCTCGCCATTTTGGCGCTTGTTTACCTCATTCCCACCGCGTACCTCAATTACATAGAACCAGTTGAGCATTGGGATTGGGACGAGATTGATTTGAATGATGTTTCTTATCCAGTGGATTTCATTTGGGGAGTTGCGTCTGCAGCGCATCAGGTAGAAGGAAATCATACCACAAACAATTGGGCTGATTGGGAGAACCAAGTAGATGAGGAGGGTAATCCGTGCATTGCAAGAGGCGAAAAATGCGGGTTGGCTTGCGACCATTGGAACCGTTACCCAGAAGACATTGGTTTAATGACTGAGCTTGGCGTGAAGAGCTACCGTTTCTCCGTTTCGTGGAGTAAAATAATGCCCGAAAAAGGAGTGATTGATAAAACCGCTTTGCAGCACTACATTGATGTTTGCGATAGCCTTTTGGCCGCAGGAATTGAGCCGATGGTAACGCTGCATCATTTCTGTCATCCTATGTGGTTTGAGGAAATGGGAGCTTTTGAAAAGGAAGAAAACCTTGAGTATTTCGTAGAGTTTAGCGCACAGGTTTTTTATGCGCTCAATAGTCGCGTTAAGTATTGGTGTACGTTAAATGAACCTGCCGTTTTTGTCATTGCCGCCTACTTCGATGGACACTTCCCGCCAGGAAAACAAGACCCAGAATTGGCTGCATTGGTGCTGAAAAACATGTACCAGTCTCATGTTATGGTTTATGAGAAGTTAAAGAATCAACCAGGCGGAGACCGAGCCCACATCGGCATCGTAAAAAACATGCACCAGATTGACCCAATGAACGATTGGAATCTGTTTGATAGACTGCTATCGCGAACGGTGAACAAAGGCTTCAACGGTTCTTTCATCAGCACATTTACAAAAGGAGTTTACAAGTTTAGCTTCCCAACGTTGGTTGATTTGGAAGCCGAAATTCCAAATGCGCCTTATTCGCTAGATTTTATTGGACTGAATTATTACAGCCACAATGCCATGGATTTTTCCTTGGATTTGGATGCCGCACTTAAAACCAGAATGTATCCTGGAGAGACAGAAACAGACATGGA
>JBMYXX010000052.1:0-13031 GCA_049608805.1 Flavobacteriales bacterium
CTCCTTTTCTATATATCCTCAGCACGGGCCGCACATTTTGCGGCCCGTTGTGTTATGTAGTAATTACATCAAGCCATAGCCAACGTAGATAATTAGCTTTGCCTCAAATTTTAGAATAGATGTCGAAGAAAAGACCGTTAATTCTTGCCGTAAACGATGATGGAATAACCGCTCCAGGCATACAAGCAATGGTAGAAGCTGCACAAGAATTGGCTGAAGTTGTTGTGGTAGCTCCAGACAGTCCGCAAAGTGGAATGGGGCACGCCATCACATTAAATAAGCCTCTTCGTTTAGATAAGGTCAGTTATCACGGAGAGAGCATCGGTTATCAATGCAGTGGGACACCAGTTGACTGCGTAAAAATTGCCATCGACAAAATTCTTGACCGAAAACCTGATTTAGTGATTTCAGGCATTAATCATGGAGCCAATCACTCCATTAATGTGATTTACAGCGGAACGATGTCTGCCGCTATGGAAGGCGCAATTGAAGGAATTCCATCTGTTGGCTTTTCGCTATTGAATTATGCATTGGATGCGGATTTCACGGCTTCCAAGCATTTTGTAAAACTCATCATCAAAAATCTTTTGAAAGAAGGTTTACCAAAAGGAACATTGCTCAATGTAAATGTTCCAGACCTTCCGTTAAAGGAGATAAAAGGCGTTAAAATTTGCCGTCAGGCGAACGCCAAATGGGAAGAAGAATTTGATGAAAGAATGGACCCACACAACCGAAAGTACTTTTGGTTAACAGGTGCATTTGCAAACTACGATAAAGGCGAAGACACAGACGTTTGGGCACTCAACAATGGCTATGTTTCGGTCGTTCCCGTGCAATTCGATTTAACAGCACATCATGCAATCCAGCATTTAAATGATTGGGATTTAGAATGAGCACCAATTTGACCGTCATTGCGAGCGAAGCGCGGCAATCTCTAACTAATAGATTGCTTCAGTCGTTCCTCCATCGCAATGACGAAAGGATAGAAAAATGAATAAAGACAGCACCATATTAGGATTGATTATCGGCCTTATAGCCCCCATAATCGTTATGCTTGGATTCTGGAAAGTACAATTTGGACATACCAGTTTAATCGGCTTTTACGAAGTAATGGTTCAGAGCAACAATCTTCCAGGCCTGATTTCGATAGGTCTTCTGGGTAACCTCGGAGCATTCTTCCTTTTTTATCGTATGAAACTGGATGTGTCGGCTCGTGGCGTTATCATGGCCACATTATCATATGGTTTGGTAATCGTGATTTTGAAGTTTTTCGTTTAATGAAATTCTTCGTCATAGCAGGTGAAGCGTCTGGCGATATGCACGGAGCAAATCTTGTTAGGGAGATTTCTGTTCTTAATCCTAAGGCTGAGTTTGAAGGTTTTGGAGGCGGGAGACTGAAAGAAGCTGGAATGAAGATTCTTCGGCCGTTAGATAAGCTCAACTTTATGGGGTTTATCGAGGTGGTCAAAAACCTAGGAACTGTTCGTGAGAACTTTAAAATCTGCAAAAAAGCACTTGAAGAAAACCAGCCTGATGCTATCATTCTAATTGATTATCCTGGTTTTAATCTGCGGATGGCGAAGTGGTGTAAGAAGAAAGGTATTCGAGTTTTCTTTTACATCTCGCCACAAGTTTGGGCTTGGAAAGAAAGTCGCGTAAAGCAGATGAAGAAGAACATCGATAGATTGATGGTCATTCTTCCATTTGAGAAGGCATTCTTCGCGAAGCATGGAATGGATGTAGATTTTGTAGGGCATCCGCTGATTGATGAGATAGAGGTCAGACGTCAGCATTCAGATATCAGAAAAGAAAATGTGATTGCGCTTCTTCCGGGTTCTCGGGAACAAGAAATAAAGCACATTTTGCCGGAAATGCTGAATATTCAGGAGCAGTTTCCTGACTACCATTTTATTATCGGGAAAGCGCCCGGTAGAACAAAGGCGTTTTATCAAACTCGGTTTAATTTGGGTAACGCGTTGGTCTCTGAAGAAGGAACCTACAAATTGCTTTCTCGGTCAAAAGCCGCCCTGGTTGGTTCGGGAACGGCAACTTTAGAAACAGCTTTATTGAAAGTCCCTCAGGTTGTTTGCTATAAAGCGAACGGGCTTTCTGTGAAAATTGCCCGTGTGCTTATCAAGGTGCCATACATCTCGTTAGTAAACCTGATTTTAGATAAACCAGCAGTGAAAGAACTGATTCAGGCTGAACTGAATTCCGACTCTATTGTTTCTGAATTGAAAGCCTTGCTTGAAAACGAGCAAGCCAAAGAGAAAATGCAGAGCGATTATCAAGAATTATGGAATAAACTCGGAGGAACAGGAGCCTCAAAATCAGCTGCTAAATTGATTATGAATGACCTTTAGAGACGTAATGAATTGCGTCTCTACGTATATTTGAAACCATGAAAGAAGTACAATTCAGAGAAGCATTGCGTGAGGCAATGAGCGAGGAAATGAGAAAGGACGACACCGTCTTTTTGATGGGAGAAGAGGTGGCAGAATACAATGGCGCTTACAAAGTGAGTCAAGGAATGCTAGACGAGTTTGGCGACAAACGCGTTATCGATACGCCAATTGCGGAACTAGGTTTTTCTGGAATTGCTGTAGGGGCTGCTATGAACGGGCTTCGTCCGATTGTGGAGTTTATGACTTTCAATTTCTCTTTGGTAGCTATTGATCAGGTTATCAATTCAGCGGCTAAAATGCTTCACATGTCTGCCGGACAATTTGGAGCTCCCATGGTTTTCCGAGGTGCAACTGGTTCTGCTGGGCAATTAGGTGCGCAACACTCGCAAGCTTTCGAAAGTTGGTACGCCAACTGTCCTGGTTTGAAAGTGGTTGTTCCATCAAATCCTGCTGATGCAAAAGGACTTCTAAAGTCAGCTATACGCGATGATGACCCAGTCATTTTTATGGAGAGTGAGCAGATGTATGGCGATAAAGGAATGATCCCAGAAGGAGAGTACTTGATTCCAATTGGTAAAGCGGACGTAGTACGAAAAGGAACAGATGTGACCATCGTTTCTTTCGGAAAAATTATGAAAGTGGCGAATGCGGCCGCTGAAGAATTGGCAAAAGATGGCATTGAAGCTGAGGTTATTGACCTAAGAACTGTTCGTCCGATTGATTACGCAACCATTATTGAATCGGTTAAGAAAACCAACCGAATGGTGATTGTGGAGGAAGCTTGGCCGTTGGCTTCTATTTCTTCTGAATTGACCTACAACGTTCAGAAAAACGCGTTTGATTATATGGATGCGCCTGTTAAACGAGTAACCTGTAAAGACACTCCGTTGGCGTACGCACCACAGTTTGTGGAAGAATGGCTACCGAATGTGAAGGATACGGTTGAGGCGGTTAAGAGTGTTCTTTATGTGAAGTAGTTTTATGCAGAGACGCAAAGAACTTGAAGGGCGTGCTGATGGCACGCCTTTTTCTTTTGCTCGTCATTGCGAGCGCGGCAATCTCAAATTTTCTAGCTAACAGATTGCTTCAGTCATTCTTCCTTCGCAATGACGGTTGTGGAAAGCGCGCGTGAGGGATAGCAGCGGCATCCTTTTTTGTTTTTCACAAAAAAGATATAGCGAATCGCCCACTCGTTTTTAAGCGAATGGACATTCTCATACTTACCGAAAGAAAAAGACCTACTAAGTTTTAGAAGCCTAGTAGGTCTTTAACCCTTCTTAGAATTTGTTTACTGCTTCAACAGCTTACGGGTGTAAATCTGTCCGTTTTCTGTGGTCACTTGCAGCGTATAGAACCCTGCCGATTGGCGGCTGATGTCTATAAATGTGCGGCTACTGTCATGATTTTCTCTTACCACCAACTGCCCTTGTGCATTGAACACCTGCACCTGTGCCAAGCCTTCCATGTCTATGTTGAACCTGCCTACCGTTGGATTAGGGTAAATACTCAAAGCAGATAAATGCCCTGCATCGGCTATGCCTAAAGAAGAACAGTCGTAGAAGTATTCTTTCCTATTACCTGTCACCCATGCGCTGCCATCCCAGTCCTGATAAACCAGTTCGGTTCGGTTTCCCTGCCCATCATAGGCGTAGGTATAACGACTGATGGTCTGCCATGCACTGCCATCCCAGGTCAGAATTACCCATTCAATCTGGTTTCCTTGCGCATCGTAAGTGTAGGTATAACGACTGGTGTTCTGCCACGCGCTACCATCCCAAGCCTGCGCAAGCTCTTCGGTCTGGTTTCCCTGCCCATCGAAGGTGTAGGTATAACGATTGGTGGTCTGCCATGTGCTGCCATCCCAGTTTTGAGAGAGGTATTCGGTCCTATTCCCTTGCGCATCGTAGGTGTAGGTGGAAAGAACACTATTCTGCCATGTGCTGCCATCCCAGCTCTGAGAGAGCATTTCGGTTTGGTTTCCTTGCCCATCGTAGGTGTAGGTATCGCGATAGCTGTTCTGCCATGCACTGCCATCCCAACTCAGATACACATATTCTGTCAGGTTTTCCTGCGCATCATAGGCGTAGGTATAACGACCGTTGTTTTGCCATGCACCTCCAACCCAATTCTGAGTAATATATTCGGTTTGGTTTCCTTGTGCATCGTAGGTGTAGGTATAATTACTGATGTTCTGCCATGTGCTACCGTCCCAATTTTGATATAAATATCCGGTTCGGTTTCCCTGCGCATCGTTGGTGTATGTATCGCGATAGCTGTTTTGCCATGTGCTGCCATTCCATTCCTGAGAGAGCTTCTCGGTCTGGTTCCCTTGAGCATCGTATTGTAAAAGACGTTTGTAACCTAGGATATTGTTACTGTTATATTCATAGCTACTATCTAGAACACAGCCAGCAGCGGCCACGGTGGCAGAAAGAGCCTGCTCTTGCTGTATATGATGCGTGGTTTCGAGGTCTGTTGTATGGCGCGCCTTGTGGTTTTCACCAACGGGGAGATTGAAAGCGTTGTTTTGCGCAAAAGAACTGAGGCCAGCGGCCAGCATAAAGGTTAGCGTAAGTAGTTGTTTTTTCATTTTTTATGGGGATTGAGTTTTTAGCTAAAAGACCTATGCGGTTTGGGAAAACCTTGTAGGTCTGGTTGTTCTTAGATAAGGGGTTTGGGGCGGTGACTCTTGCTGGCTGCTCATTCTGTAAGCTATGCCATACTTGCGCGATGTTTGCTTTAAAAGAAGCATAGGTGCAAAGTAAAAAAAACGGTTGGTTGTTGAATGAGAATGCCACGACTGCGGGGCAATGTTTTTTTGAACAATACAGAAAGGTAGCAACCCTCATTTAACTACACGGGTGTTTCCATACAAACCCACGTTTGTAGGAGACGCGCGTTAGGGATTGCAACAGTTACCCTGCATCCGCCTCAAGCGGAGAGGAGTAAAAGCGTCCCGATAGCTATCGGGAAGCCCGACCCGCAGGGGAACGCCCTCAAAATCAACTTAAAAATTAATGGTTTGCATTAAATGACGATTGTCATACCTTTGCGCGCTCGAAAAACGAGGTATAAAAACAACCAATTAAAGTTAGAATGGAAAACATTATTTACATCCTGCCACTGTTTGGAGTAGTATCGCTGCTTTACGTTGCATGGAAAAGCGCTTGGGTAAACAAGCAAGAAGAAGGCGATGCCAAGATGGCGAAGATCGCTGAGCACATTCAGAAAGGTGCTATGGCTTTCTTGAAAGCTGAATACAAAGTGCTTGCAATTTTTGTTGTTGCAGTTGCTGTTCTTTTGGCATTCAAAGGAATGAGCGAAGACAACTCTAGTCCGCTTGTTGCTTTCTCTTTTGTAGTTGGTGCTATCTGTTCTGGATTGGCTGGTTACCTTGGAATGAAGGTGGCTACGAAAGCTAACGTTAGAACTACTAACGCTGCTAGAACTTCACTAGGAAAAGCCCTTGAGGTTGCTTTCGGTGGTGGTTCTGTAATGGGAATGGGTGTTGTTGGTCTGGGTGTTCTTGGACTTAGCGGACTTTTCCTTGTTTACTCTGAGTTTATTGGTCCTGATTGGAACATTAATAAGGTATTGAATGTATTGGCTGGATTCTCTTTTGGAGCATCTTCTATTGCATTGTTTGCACGTGTTGGTGGTGGTATTTACACGAAGGCTGCCGATGTTGGTGCTGACCTTGTAGGTAAAGTTGAAGCTGGTATTCCTGAGGATCACCCGTTAAACCCTGCAACAATTGCTGATAACGTTGGTGACAACGTAGGTGATGTTGCTGGTATGGGAGCTGACCTTTTCGAATCTTATGTGGGTTCTATTATTGGTACAATGGTATTAGGAGCTGCATTTGTTGCTCTTCCAGAATTTGCTGGATCTTTCAACGGACTTGGTGCTGTTCTTCTTCCAATGGTACTTGCTGCTGTTGGAATTATCGTTTCTATTCTTGGAACTTTCTTCGTGAAGGTGAAGGATGGTGGTAGCCCACACACTGCTTTGAATATTGGTGAGTTTGGTTCTGCTGCTGTTATGGTAGTTGTTTCTTACTTCATTATTGGCGAATTCATGCCTGAGTCTTGGACTGTAGGCGGAATGACTTACACTTCTAACGGTGTATTCTTCGCAACACTTGCTGGTCTTGCAGCCGGTCTTGGAATTGGTAAAATCACTGAGTATTACACAGGTACTGGTACTGGTCCAGTAATGTCTATTGTACGTCAGTCCTTGACTGGTGGTGCAACCAACATTATCGCTGGTTTGGGAGTAGGTATGATGAGTACTGCAATTCCAGTTATTCTCATTGCTGCTGCTATTCTTGTTGCATTCCATTTTGCTGGATTGTACGGTATTGCAATTGCTGCGGTTGGTATGCTTGCTAACACAGGTATCCAATTAGCAGTTGATGCTTATGGACCAATTTCTGACAATGCTGGTGGTATTGCTGAAATGGCTGAGCTTCCTTCTGAAGTTCGTGAAAGAACAGATAAGCTTGATGCTGTTGGTAACACAACTGCTGCTATTGGTAAAGGATTCGCAATTGGTTCTGCTGCTCTTACTGCTCTTGCATTGTTTGCTGCCTTTATGCAACAAGCAAATGTTAGCATGATTAACATCGCTGATCCATCTGTAATGGCTGGTCTTTTAGTTGGAGCAATGCTTCCATTTGTATTCTCTGCATTGAGTATGAACGCTGTAGGGCGTGCTGCCATGGCAATGATTGAGGAAGTAAGACGTCAGTTTAAAGAGATTCCTGCTTTGAAAGCGGCTCTTGAAGTGATGAAGAAAAACGAAGGAAAAGAAACAAGCGAATGGAGTGCTGAAGACAAAGCAACTTTCGAAGCTGCTGACGGTGTTGCAGAATACGACAAGTGTGTAGATATTTCTACGAAGGCTTCTATTAAAGAGATGGTTCTTCCAGGAGTATTGGCTATTACAGTTCCTGTAGCGGTTGGTTTCATTGGTGGACCTGAAATGCTTGGAGGTCTTCTTGCAGGTGTTACTTCTGCAGGTGTTCTTATGGCAATCTTCCAGTCTAACGCTGGTGGTGCGTGGGATAACGCTAAGAAAATGGTTGAGGAAGGAGTTGAGATTAACGGAGTTAAGTATGGCAAAGGTTCTGAGCCACACAAAGCTGCCGTTATTGGTGATACTGTTGGAGATCCGTTCAAGGATACTTCTGGGCCATCATTGAACATCCTTCTTAAGTTGATGTCAGTAGTTGCTTTGGTAATTGCTCCATCTATTGCATTAGATCTACCAGAAACTTCTGATTCTGCCCTATTAAATGAGCCAGCAGTTGAAATGACTGTTGAAGTTGAAACCGCTGAAGACGGAACAGTAACTGAAACAACTGTTACTACCGAGACGGTTGTTGATGCAGCAGGAGAAGTGGTTACTGAAACTGTAGAAGAAGTTGTTGAAACTGTTACTGAAGAGGTTACCGAAGCGGTGACTAACTAAGTAACTCACTAATTGATATTGGAAGCCCTAATCGCGGAAGCGGTTGGGGCTTTTTAATTGATTGACTTTGAACTTAAAAATACATTTTGTTTAATTTTTATTCATTTTTATTAAACAATAATTTGATTGTCATGTTTCCCCTTCATAAATCAATAAATCATATTAAAATGAAAAAGTTATTTGTTCCAATTACCGTCCTAGCACTTGCTCTAGGAACAACCGTATCATCTTGTAATACTGATGACGATGATGACGACATGCAAAGCAATATCGTTGAGCTAGCAGTCGCAACCGATGACCTTAGCTCCTTGGTAGCAGCAGTTCAACGTGCTGGATTAGTTGACGCCCTAAGCGATGAAAGTTCTAATCTAACTGTGTTTGCTCCAACAAACGCGGCATTTGCTGCCTTCCTGAATGACAATGGCTTCAATAGCGTTGACGACATTCCAGTAGATGTATTGCAGCAGGTATTATTGAATCACGTTATTGGTACTGAGGTGAAAGCTGCTGATGTAACAACTGGCTACGTGAATACTCTTGCAACCTATAACGGTACCAGTAGTAATATCGATATGTTTATTAATACCGATGGCTTGATAATTAATGGCTATTCAAACATTGGTGCTACAGACATTGACGCTTCTAACGGAGTAGTGCACCTAGTGAATGCAGTTATTGGTGTTCCAAAGATTCCAACCTTTGCAGTGGCGAATCCGGACTTCAGCATTTTGGTTCAGGCGCTTACAAGAAGCGACCTATCAACCAACTACGCAACATTCCTAGAAGGAGATGGGCCGTTCACGGTATTTGCACCGACTAACGCAGCCTTCGCAGCTTTGCTTGCTGAACTAAATGCAACGCAGCTAAGTGACATAGATGCCGCTACTTTAGAAGCCGTATTGACCTACCACGTAGTTGCCAACGCAAACGTACTTGCTGGTGACCTTACGGAAGGACAAGTTGTAACTACGGCACAAGGCGGGTCTTTCACTGTAAACCTTTCGGGTGGTGCTAAAATCACTGATGGTGCAAGTAGAGAGACAAACATCATTGCTACCGATATTCAAGGAAGTAACGGAGTTGTGCATGCCATTGATAGAGTATTATTGCCATCATAAGCAACTGTCCTGCGACAAAAAGAGCCCGATGCTATTATGCATCGGGCTTTTTCATTCTAATCAATTAGAAAACCTATCTAATTATCAGTTTCTCTCCAAATTCCTTTTCGTCAGAAACTAGCTTTAAGCGATAAACCCCAGTGGCAAGATTTAGATTGAATCGAACCATTTGCTGATTCTGCATTCCTTCTGAATACACAATCCGCCCAGCCATATCTAATACTTCTAAATCAACCAAAGGAAGAACCTCGGCAAACTCAGCTGTAATTGTTTGTCCAGAAACGGAAGGATTTGGGTAAACCCGAACATTCAATTCATGCTCATCAATACCAACAGGGCTAATTTGAAAATTGGTTTCAATAACACTATCGCACATAGTAATTGTGGTGTTCAGCGTATCGTAATACAAACCTGCAACTGTTTGCCATTCGCCTTCTAAATAAGCGCTGCCACCTGGTTGCACCGTTAAATCTACCTGGGTGAAGTAAGTGTCGTTTAGCACAACTGTTGTATTTACCACGCTATCGCAACCAGCACCAACTGTCTGCAAATTATCTGTGTAAGTATCCGCAGTAAACTGCCATTGACCTTCCAGATAGACGCTATCTCCATCGCAGATTTCAACCGTAACGCTTTGGTTATACGTTGGGTTTACGCTCACGGTAGTAGTAATTATACTATCGCAATTAGTAGCAACGGTAGTCAAGTTACTTGTGTAAACCACTTGAGATGTAATGGTTTGAATTGAGCCATCAGGAAAAGTAAAACTCTCGCCATCGCAAACACTAGCACTTTCCGTTAAATCGTAAGTGTCATTAACCACAACTGTTGTATGTACCACGCTATCGCAACCAGCACCAACCGTTTGCAAATTGTCTGTGTAAGTATCCGCAGTAAACTGCCATTGACCTTCCAAATAGACGCTATCTCCATCGCAGATTTCGACCGTAATACTTTGGTTATACGTTGGATTTACGCTCACGGTAGTAGTAATTACACTATCGCAATTGGTGGCAACGGTGGTCAAGTTACTGGTGTAAACTACTTGCGAGGAAATGGTTTGCATTGAGCCATCAGGGAAAGTATAACTCTCGCCATCGCAGACACTTGCGCTTTCCGTTAAATCGTAAGTCGGATTCACGGTAAGGTTGTAGGTGACGGTACTATCGCAAGTATTGCCAGCGGTATAAACTTCGGTGTAAGGACCTGCTCCGTGTTCCCAGTTTCCATCAATTAAGACACTATCTCCATCGCAGATTTCAAGCGAAATGCTATGAGTAACGGGTTGAAGAACGTTAATAGAAAACTCAACGCTATCGCAAACTTCAGTCACATCGCATTCCAGCACCTTAATAGAATAAGGAGCAGAGCCGTCCCAAGAAACTTCTACTTCCTCTGTTCCCGCGCCTGAAGTAATTGTTCCTCCATTTACCTCCCATTCAAAAGCAGTCCCGGTGTGTTGAGTGGCAGTGTAAGTAAAGGTTCCTGCTAAATCCGGTTGACAGATATCGTCTTCGCCAACCATCATGGTGTTAAACGGAGGCGCGCCTAAAGCGGTATCCATATTCACTACAATTCCGAAACTCGGTCCCCATTCATCTTCTTCATCCATTGGACGGATGTAAAGCGTATGAACACCAATAGAAACAGGCGCAGGAATATCTCCGCCAATTATGGCTTCAAGCGTTTGGTTGAAGTTCCCGTCTTGAGCAAGAATGGTTGTCCCATTCCCGGCTCCTGGGTCGTTATCGAAATAGTATTCGGCACTTTTTACAAAGCTGGTTCTGGCAGTACTTAAGTTCGCCCAAACATCCACAACTGTAGCAAATGTTGGCCCCCAGTTTCCTTCATCTTCTTTTGCTCTAACGTAAAGAACATGAGGCCCTATTGATGCAGGAATTGTGGAAGAGCTAGCAGTAATTGCTTCAACGGCTTCATCAAAGTTTCCGTCAAGAGCAACCATCGGAGTTCCGTTTCCAGCACCCGGGTCTGCATCCCAAAAGAATTCGGCCATTACCACTTCTGCATCTTGCAAAGCAGATAGTGCTTCCCACGTTTCTACAACGGTTGTAAACAACGGGCTCCAAGTACCATTATCATCCTGAACTCTCAGGTTAAACGTGTGCGTTCCATTTACTGGAATAGTTGAAGAGCTCTCCATGAGTTCTTCAATCGCCTCATCAAAATTGCCGTCTGTGGCAGAAATTGGTGTGGCGTTTCCCGTTCCGGGATCAGTGTCCCAAAACCACTCTCCGCTAGTAACCTGTTGTGCTTGGGAAACCCCAACCAGCAACACCAGCATCAGTGTAATTATATGTCTGAATTTCATCATAACCGATTTCAATTCAGCTTATCGGTCGTAAGAATCTGCTCCGATATTCAAGGTGCTTCCTTGCCTTACTTGGAAAGGATAGTTAACCATGTAAATTCGAGCGCTTCCTGTATGAAGTGGGTGGAAGTTGTCTAGCGTGTATGAGCCTCCAAATGCACCGGCATCTCCGGTAGAAAGATCTAAATCGTAGAAAGATGGGTCTGGATTAGCACCATCAATAAGTGGCGAACCTCCAGGCAAACTTCCATCAGCATTAATATTAAACGCTGTGGTAATGTTGTTTGCAAAATCAACAGTTGGCGCAGATCCGCTGAACTCAGGAGCAAAGTCGCTATCAATCCAATTGTAATACACGTTGATATCTCCAACCTGACCATAAATATCAATTCCCCAATTACTCACATTGGCCGCATTAAATCGGTCAATGGCATTGTTCATAATCTCGTAGGTGGCAGATGAAGAACCTTGTCCCGAATGTCTCAACTCCAGCCCTTTTGCACCATAATGCGTTCCTGCTGTGTTGGTTGAACGAGTTGTTCTAATTGAATTATTATAGATATAGAATGTTTGAGAAGACACACTTTTTTCAACCGAAATCCCTCTACAAGCGGTAATCAGGTTGTTCTTAATCTCGAAATCATAAGTAATGTTGTTAATGTCAATTCCTTGGCTTCCGTAAGATGAAGCATCAGGCGTAGTAATCTTATTACCAATAATCCTCACCGTCTCGTTTCTGTATGAGTTATTGTTAAAAATGTTTATTGTCGAGTTGTTCAACTCGCAACCAATAATATTTCCGTTGTAATTGTAGATATAACCATCAGTAATATCTGTGTGAATCACATCTAAGATGTAAGCATCTGACTGGAGGCCCACCTGGCCGCTTTCAAAAGAACAGTCTATCACTTTTACATGTGTCGATCTACTTGTGCCAGAAGACGTTGTGTAACTAAGGTCTCCAGACAGATTTCGCATTCCCAAAATGGTAATATTTCTATTTGTTCCTGAAGTCACACTCACATTTCCCTGAATAATCCACTGCACATCATTATCGTAGCTCAACAGCTCAAGCGATTTAGCTATTGTTAAATCCTCAATCCATGGAATCCCTCCTGGACGATTTTTAATGAGGATTCTGTCTCCGTTTAAAGCCGCATTAATTGCCGCCTGAATGCTTGAATATGCTGGAGAAACTCCAGATTGCTCCACTACTCTATCGGTAGCTTGAGCCATAAATGCTACCATCGATAGCAAGAGAATAAATGTTCTTTTCATTTTGTTGAATTACGTTTCGTACGACAAAAGTAACAATCGGCTAAGGCTCAAAATTGAATGAACCGTTACATTCTCACGCTGAGTTGTTACTAACTTCACAAGCAAATTCCTTTAAATGTTGAAATACATATTTGTTGCTTTGCTTGCACCACTGACAGTTTTTGGCCAATCTGAGTTAAACGAAACACACACGGCAATTTTCTTTTCTGCTGATTCCGATAAAAGCTCGAGGACAGAAACACTCCAAAAACATGGTTTTCAAAACACAACTGAGCTAAGCGAGTTTCATTACAAATCGATGGTATTTGTTCCGAAGAATTCGGTTGACTTAGAAGCTTTGAAACAGGAGCAGTCTGTAGAATACATCAGCCCAATTCACTCAAACTCCAAGAAACAGTTCGTCACTTACAAGCCTAACTTTTTTGTAAG
>JBMYXX010000053.1:0-12915 GCA_049608805.1 Flavobacteriales bacterium
CATGTCCACTCAGCTACAGCAGGTGTGGTTAAATCTTGGAAAGAAACTGCCGCACCAATTGTTACCGATGTTGGCCCTGTAAAGTTTGCATTGAGCTGCGGGAAAGTGTTCACTTCTAGCTGATATGTTGCAGAACAGCCGTACTGATTGGTGATGATTACATCATAAATTCCGCCCTGTGTTGTTTGCAAAGTTTGGGCTGTTTCTCCGGCAATAGTATCTCCTTCAAACAACCACGCATAGGTTGAACCTTGATTGAGCGCATCGAGGGTTGGGAATAATTCATTCTCGCAAACATTAATATCTGCGCCCAAGAAAACGCTTGGTTCACTAATCAAGACTTGAAGTTCATCTTCCCCAGCGCAGCCGTCTTCTTCAATTACAGACACGGCATACATTCCAGGCAGGTTCACTTCCAATTCAATATTATTGGTTCCAATTGGGTTTCCATCTACCGTCCAAGAATAAGTTGCGTCATCAATACCAGCATTCAAAACAGGCAATGGGCTTCCCGGACAAATCGCTTGATCATTACCTAAATCAACCGGGGAAATGGTGTAAATCTCAACTTCTACATCATCGGTTCCCGAACAACCTGCTCCGTAACTCACCTCTACAGAATATGTTCCAGTAACGGTGGTTTCAAGCGTTTGAATAGGTAACCCGGTTGGGAAATCGTCAAGCTCCCAAGCGTAAGTTGCTCCTTCGTTACCGTTGGCATCAAGCACTGGTAAATCTCCAAGGAAACAAGCTCTAAGGTCTTCGCCTAAATCAACTTCTACCTGTTCTAAAACATGAATTGTATCGATGGCTTTAGATGTTCCGCAGCAGCTGGTGGTTATCAATTCTACTATGTAATCTCCGGGAGTTGCAAACGAAACCGTTCCGGGATTTTGATCCGATGATGAGGTAATCGAGCCTCCAGGAATATTCCATTGGTAACTGAAGCCATCAAACGTAGTTGATAAATCGGTGCTTTCCCCAGCGCACAAGGTTGTTCTGCTTGCATCAACAACAGGTGGGTCAAAATCTTCTTCAATCAATAGATAGTTTGCGTAGAAATATGGCACACCATCAACAATTAACGTGAGGTTTCTTGAGCCCAATAAGCCAGAATACTGAACCGTGTCTATTTGCTCTGTACTGTTTTGAGGCTCCGCGCCAAACCCAAAAATCCAATTAATTACTCCAGTGGCATCTGTTTCAACCCGAACGTTAGAATTAGTACATCCGAAATACTCAACCCTAATTTCTGGTTCCCATGGATTATAAATATTCGGGTCTAGAACCAAAGTTCCATCAAGCTGATAAAGGTGTTCTACAACTCCGTCAGAACCCTTTCCTCCTTCGCCACCAATTCCTCCTGGACCTCCTGCTCCACCGTCTCCTCCTTGCCCATTGTTGCAACTGTTATTAGGGCCATTGTTTCCTAGCGTGCCACCAAGACCGCCAATTCCACCGGGGCCACCAAGGCCGCCAGCACCACCTTGGCCGCCTTGCCCGCCATAGCCGGGTAAATATTGAATGTCTTGAATTACTCCGTTTGCTCCGTTGTTAAAGGTGAAAATGCAGAAAACGCCTCCGCCACCTTCACCTCCTAAACCTCCGGTTCCGTTTTGGCCGCCTTCGCCACCGCCTCCGCCACCAGCTCCAGAGCCTGCGTTGTGGTAAGCTGTATCTGCATCATAAGGGCTTGATCCAAATGTTGGGATTTCAGGTATTAAAGCTGCTGGTTCGCAGCCTTTGGCGCCTCCGCCTCCACCTCCGCCTCCGCCAGCGCCATTACTCTGCCCAGGGTCTCCTTCTTCGCCAGTTCCTGGGAGGTAAAAACCAGCACCAAAAGTGCCATATCCCTGAATTCCTGGGCCGCCATCAACACCTTCTAAACCATCCGTGCCATCTGCACCATGGTTTGTTGCCTGTGCTTGGCAGTTGGTTTGCTGATAGGTAAGCTCACATAGCCCAACTCCGTGCTGGCCGCCTTGTCCCGAGCCAGAACCCTCGCCATCATTTCCATCGTCTCCCGGGTTGGTGTATTCGCTATCTGGCACCACCAACCATTCGCATAAATCAATTAGTGGAACACAT
This sequence comes from Flavobacteriales bacterium, assembly GCA_049608805.1. Classification (GTDB taxonomy): domain Bacteria; phylum Bacteroidota; class Bacteroidia; order UBA10329; family UBA10329; genus UBA10329. The sequence continues at coordinate 2,089 of JBMYXX010000053.1, forward strand.
ACTTCGGTTACTTCAAAACCACCCCACTCTGCTCCAAGACCACCAGCTCCTCCAGCATTACTTCCTGCAAACGAACCAGAGGCACCAGCACCACCCGCTCTGCAACAATTGCCTTCTTCATCACCCGTTTCTCCGTCCAGTCCGTTTGCTCCTGGTAATCCCTGCTGACCAGGAGTTCCTGGTAAACCATCGGAACCATCGCCAGTAAAAATTACACACCTAGAAACGTAGTAATCTGAGCAGCCGGAAATGTACATTCCGTAAATAGAAACTCCATTTGAAGGAGCGTCATCTACCTTAATGGTAATGTCCTGAAATCTAAAATTGCTTTGATTTTCTGCCTTAACTGCAACCAGCGCCCTATTTACAGCGTCATAATTACCGTTATCACGATGAAGAATAGTCGTGTCTGCATTGGTTTTGTACCAGCTTCCTTCTTCAAAACCACCTTCAATAACTATATCTGATGGGATTTCTAACGGCTCTGTGAGTTCGTAAACACCATGAGCAACCCGTAAATGGTTATTGGCGGGATCTACCAAAGAAAACGCATATTGAAACTCCGCAGGATTATCCTTTGTTCCTGTTTCTCCTGATGTAGCTCCGGTTGGACTTACGTAAATAATACCACATTCCTGAGCAAAGCCACCTGTTACAGTTGCAAGAAATAGAAAGGCAGTAAGTATTTTCTGAAGCATGTAAAAGGGGTATTTATCGCGCTTTACAATTTTACGGAAATTCTAGGTTGAATTGGGTCAACCATCAGTCAGTTAAACCATCGTTTCGTTTATTTAACGCTCGTATTCATTAGAGGTTGTTTAATAATGGGATTGATTAGAACGTTGAATGGGGTAACTCCGAAACTTGGAAAGGACTGTTTTGTAGCCGAAACCGCCACTTTAATTGGCCGCGTAATGGCTGGCGATAACTGTAGTTTTTGGTACGGAGCTGTTTTGCGTGGAGATGTGTGCGACCTCATTCTTGGAGACAGAGTGAACATTCAAGATGGCGCTGTTGTACATGGGACGTTTGAGAAAAGTGCTACCAGAATTGGTAACGATGTAACGGTTGGCCACAACGCCATTGTGCACGGTTGTGTTTTAAACGACAATGTTCTTATTGGTATGGGAGCAATTGTAATGGACGATGCTGTTGTTCCATCAGGAACAATTGTGGCAGCGGGTGCTGTTGTTCTTGAGAAGCAGGTTCTTGAACCAAATTCTATCTATGCAGGAACGCCAGCTAAAAAGGTAAAATCGTTAGACCCAAACAGCTCTCAAGAAATGCTTAAAAGCATTGCAGATAAGTACGTGATGTATAGTGGATGGTACAACTCTGGCCAGTAGCCAAAGGGAGGATTCTGATTCCCAATCAATCCAAATGCGGAATAGAACAATTACTAGAGCTTACTCGACTACCGAAAAAGATAGAAGCTCGCTCGTCAAACGTTGTGGCATCATCGGTTGTAAGAAATTCTCTTGAACCGCCTTTCGTGCACGATTGCTCCATTTCTGGATGCCTCAATAAGTAGTCTTTTAAACTTGCCGCAACAATTTCGCCCTGCGAGATAAGGCTCACCTTATCCGAAAGGTGGTTACGAATCTTATCAATCAACAACGGGTAATGCGTACATCCGAGAAGAATGCTGTCTATGTCGGAATCCTTTTCCAAAAGTTGATCTACGTACTTCTTCACAAAATAATCTGCACCGCCATCTAGGTGCTCATTATTCTCTATTAGCGGTACCCACATTGGGCAAGCTTGCTGATAGACTTTTAGTTCAGGAAATGTTTTTTCTATCTCGATAGGATACGATTCCGAAACAACTGTTCCTGCGGTTCCAAAAACACCAACCTTGCCCGTTTTAGAATACTGCCCAATTACTTCTGCTGTTGGCCTAATAACCCCTAGAACTCTAAGCCGAGCGTCCATTTTAGGCAAGTCTTCTTGCTGTATAGTTCTAAGCGCTTTTGCGGATGCGGTGTTGCAAGCCAGAATAACCAGCGGGCACCCTTCTTCAAAAAGCTTCTGAACACATTCTAGGGTATAAGCATAAACACTTTCAAAGGACCGCATTCCGTAAGGAGACCGTGCGTTATCGCCCAAATAGAGATAATCATACTGCGGTAGGAGCTTCTCCATTTCGCGCAGCACAGTTAGGCCTCCGTAGCCTGAATCGAATATGCCTATGGGACGTTTATCCATAAAAAAAGACCTGCCCAAGGTAGGCAGGTCTTTCTAAACATTGGTTGTTAAATGTTCTTATAAACCAAGCTTGGCTTTAACTTCAGCCATAACGTCTTCAGAGTCTTTAGCGTAAAGCAACACTCCCAAAGAAGCATCAAATACGTAAGTGTATCCTTTTTCAACAGCTACTTCGTCAATTGCTTTTCTAGCCTTGTCAATAATTGGAGTTAGAACTTCTTGTTCTTTCTTACCAATTTCTTCTTGCGCTTGTTGCTGGAATTCTTGAATTCTTCTTTCCAAGTCAGAGATTTCACGAACCTTAGTGTCTCTCACTGTTTTAATCATTCCGGCTTCTCCTTGCTGAAAAGCAGCAACTTTCCCTTCATATTCTTTTGCCATTGCTTCAAGTGCAGATTGAAACTCAGCAGCAAACGCTTCTAGCTCTTTTTCAGCTTTAGCTTTCTCCGGCATAATTTCCAACAATGCAGCAGAATCGATATGACCGAATTTCTGTTGAGCGAATGCTGGTGCGGCCATAATTACAGCCATTATTAGTATCAGAACTTTTTTCATTTTTCTTGTTTTTCGGGGCGCAATATTAGAAATTATTTCTCCGTCTTAGCCGAGTAGCCCATCTCGTCTAAAACATCTTCACTTAAATCATATTTAGCAGATGTATAAAGCATGGTTAGCGTTCCTGCTTTGTCAAAAATTACCGCATAACCACGCGCATCTGCAATCTCTTTAATGGCAGCATAAACCTTATCCTGAATTGGCTTGGTAAACTGCTGGCGTTTTTGAAACAGATCTCCTTGGTAACCAAATCGTTGCTTTTGCTTTTCCTTGGCTTCTTTTTCCTTCTCAATAATCTGCTCCTCGCGCTTACGCTTCATATCATCTGTAAGAAGAATCTGCTCCGCCTGGTAATCCTTGTACATACGGTCAATTTCGCCATACATTTTCTCAATCTCAGATTGCCACTGAACCGAAATTTCATCAAGCTCGCTTTGCTTATTCTGATATTCTGGAATGCTTTCTAGGATGTAATTAGAATCTACATAACCAAAACGCTGTGCCATTGAATTAAACGCAAAGCCAAATGCTACCAATGTTAAGATGACCTTTTTCATGCTAAAGTGATTTTAAAATTGTTGTCCAATTGAGAAGTGGAACTGTCCTGGAGCCATGTCTGGTCTTCCTGGAACATCATCAAACCTCCATCCGTAATCGAGTCCGAGAAGACCGAACATTGGGAGGAATATTCTGACACCCAAACCAGCTGATTTTTTAAGCTGGAAAGGCTTAAACTCATTGAAATTGAGCCATGAATTACCTGCTTCCGCGAAAGCGAGCACGTAAACTGTGGCTTGCGGATTAGGTGATATTCTGTACCTAAATTCTGCTCCGTATTTCGTAAAAATGGTTCCACCAAAATTTGCTGACAATGAGTTGTTATCGTATCCACGTAGCGCAACAATTTCTCTTCCGTCAAGTCCAAAACCGCTAAGTCCATCTCCACCAACAAAGAACCTTTCAAATGGCGAAATACCTAGCTGCTTATTGTAAGTTCCGAGAAACCCAAATTGCATCTTGGTCTCTATAACCAAATTCTTTGCCAAAGAGATATACCACTTGGCATCGAACTTCCATTTGTGATACTCAATCAACCTATACTTCTCAGAAGGTTCGGCTGTTTCGTAGTCAATATTTTGAAATGCAGAAAATGGTGGCGTAAGCTCTACACTTGCTGATAATATTGAACCGTAAGTTGGGAAAATTGGATCACCAATAGAATTCCTTGTAAGCGTTCCTTTTAGGCTGAACGTGTGCGAATTACCCGTTGTAAACCCTGGAATAAGTTGATACTCATCCAAAATATAGTTTTGGTAACTCAACTCTCCTTGGATAAGGAAAAAATCGTCTGGCCATTTCATTCTTGTTCCAAGACCAACTGAAACCCCTGTAATTCTAATGGCTTGTCTGCCATCTTCACCACGCTGAATACCGTTAGATTGTACAGAATGGTAGGCTGAAATGCTGAAGGCGTTGGGCTTGTTTCCGCCTAACCAAGGTTCCATAAAACTGAAATTGTAAGATTGGAAGAACAATCCGTTAGACTGTGCTCTAAGGCTCAACCTTTGTCCGTCTCCTGCCGGAAGCGGTCGCCAAGCCCCTTTCTTAAACATGTTTCTGAGAGAGAAGTTATTGAAGGAAACACCAAGCGTTCCCACAATACGGCCAGCTCCCCAACCACCAGAAAGTTCTATTTGATCCGATGGTTTTTCCTCTACGGTATATTCAATATCTACGGTACCATCTACTGGGTTTGGCTTTGGCTCAACTCCCAATGTTTCTGCATTGAAATAACCTAACTGAGAAAGCTCCCTTTGCGAACGAATAATATCCGCTCTACTAAACAATTGCCCAGGTTTTGTTCTTATTTCACGTAGAATTACGTGGTCATTGGTTTTGGTATTACCAACTACGGTAACCTTGTTAATTGTTGCCTGCTTTCCTTCGCGTACTCGCATTTCAAGGTCAATGCTGTCATTAACCACAAGTGCCTCAACTGGTTCTACATTAAAAAAGAGGTAACCATCATCCAAATAAAGTGAGCTAACGTCTCTACCATTCGGGTTCATGAACAAGTTAGCCTCAAGCCTAGACTGGTCGAAAACATCTCCCTTCTTAATTCCAAGAATCTTGTCTAAAACCTCAGAAGTGTACTTGGTATTTCCTACCCACTCAATGTTTCGGAAATAGTATTTACGGCCTTCCTCTAGATTGATTTCAATGTTTATGAGGCGTTTATTGACCTTGTAAATGGTATCGCTAAGAATGCGCGCATCTCTGTAGCCCATTTGATTGTACTTGGCAATAAGCGCCTTCTTATCGGCCTCGTATTCGTAGTCTAAGAACTTAGAAGTTTTCCAAACCCTCCACCACTGGCGTTGTTTGGTTTCCTTCATGGAGCGTCTTAGTTTGCCATCCTTCACTTCCTCGTTTCCTCGGAAAATAATCTTGGCAATTTTCACCTTCTTGCCCTTGTTTACATTGAACTTGAGGATAACATTATTAGGCAACGTGGAGTCATTATCCATCTTGGTGCTTACCTCAACATTTAAGAACCCTTTATCTACAAAGTGGTCTTTAATGATGTTTTCTGTATTAACAATGAGGTTATCAGTAACCACTTTTCCCTTAATCAATCGGATAGATTCGCGGATGTCGTTTGCGTCTCCTTTTTTCACGCCCTTAAGCGCGTATTTACTTAACCGTGGCCTTTCTTGAAGCGCTAAATCCAGGTAAATTTTACCATCATGAATTCTTGTTACACGAACATCTATATCGCTAAACAAGCCTTGATCCCAAAGTTTATGGATGGCCTCGGTAATGCCTTCGCCAGGCACTTGAATGGTTTCTCCTTTAGACAAACCTGATAATAGAACAAGTACTTTTTTATCTAGGTACTTAGTGCCAGAAACGGTTATGTCTCCTATTTCATACTGTTTCGGTGAAGCGTAGTCAAGCTTATCTTGTCCAATAGATATAGCTTGCCCCAATACTGTTGCAGATGAAACCATCAGCACAGAAATGACAACTAGCAATATTTGACTGCACTTACGCGCTAATCTGCTCACTGATTTTTCCAAATCTTCTTTCTCGTCCTTGATAGTCAATGATTGCCGTTTCAAAATCCGTTCTGTCAAAATCGGGCCACAGCTTGTCTGTAAAGTATAGTTCTGCATATGCAATCTGCCAAAGCAGAAAATTGGAGATACGATGCTCTCCGCTGGTTCTAATTAATAATTCTGGGTCAGGAATATTAAGCGTGCAAAGATGCTGATCTAATGTGGATTCATCTATTTCCTCCACCTTCAATTTTCCTGAATTAACATTATTTGCAATTGCTTTAATGGCATTGGTTATTTCCCATTTAGAGGAATAGCTCAAGGCCAACGTTAAAGTCATGCGTGTATTGCCTTTGGTTTTCTCAATTGCTTCATTTAGCTCTTTCAAGCAGTTTTTTGGCAAACTATTGAGGTCTCCAATTGCATTTAACCGAATGTTGTTTTCGGTTAATGTTTTTGTTTCTCTGTTGATGGTTTTTACAAGCAGCGTCATCAACGCGGTTATCTCAAGCTTTGGCCTGTTCCAGTTTTCTGTTGAAAAGGCATAAAGCGTTAAGTGCTCAATTCCAATTTCTGCTGCCGCCTCTACCGTTTCTCTAACCGCCTTTACTCCTTTGTTATGACCGAAGGTTCGCAACTTACCACGCTGCTTGGCCCAACGCCCGTTTCCGTCCATAATAACGGCAACATGCTTGGGAAGCTTGGTTTGATCTATGCGCTTGTCTATAGCCATCTATAAATTAAAAATCGCCCCGAAAGGCGATGCAAAGGTACTCTACTGTTTGAGATTTATTGATATGCAGGACATTTAGCTGGCCTAGCCTTAATATTCATGGAAAAAGTGACTAACGCGAAAGAATACCAATCGTTGGTTTTTGAGTTCCCTCGTTGTCTTCCTTCAAGTGTTTCATCTAACAAACTACTTCTATTAGAGAGCTCGTAAGCAATATCGCCTCGCTCTGCCTGAATAACGGTTGGATCGGCATAAGTTCCACTTACGTCATCTAAATAATCGGTAAATGCATAGCGCATCCCCCATTCTATCCCCACAGAAAATGTTTTAGAAATGTTGGCCTTTACTCCAATACCAAACGGAATTGAAGCTGTGGTTAAAGAGTATTTCTTTCTATCTGGGTAGAAAGTGGTGCCTTGCCCTTCTGTTCCCAATGGCTGTAACTCGTACTTGTTACCATCTGCAGCTTTTGTGGTTGGGTTAAACTTAAAAACCGCAATTCCTCCAAAAATGAATGGGGTAATTGGATGGTGCATATCCCCAGGAGCATACTTGAAGAAGTTAAACTCTCCGGTAATAGCAAAATCGTAAATCCAAGATTCAAAACTTAGGTTTCTGTCTAGTTGAGATGCCACGTTAGATTTAGAGTCATATCCTTTGAGATAACCTAAAGTGAAGGCTCCACGAACAGAGAATCGTTCATTGAAATTATAGCGATAAAACAAACCACCAGCCGGCATAACCTGCTTAAAAGGTGTTTCTGGGTTCAAATCTCCCATATAATAGGAAACGCCACCCATTAACCCGAATTCGGAAAACTGCGCCTTTGTTTCTGAAACACAAAGGGTAAGTACAAGGAAAAAAGCCGCTATTTTTTTCATGCGTAACGTGTCGTTAGCATACTAGAACTTCGGAAGTCCCTTTCTTGTTGTACGAATCTTTCGTTGATAGGTAATCATGAGGAACATGTACGAGTCCAAATCCGTGGGATCACCTCTCTGCTGACCTGGACAGGCAGAACAAGCTCCAGGAAAAGTATCTATCCCTTCAGGTGCCGCACTTAACGATGGATCAGCAAGATTTGCTGCAATGTTGCCATAACCTAATTCTGCCTGAATTTGCGCAGCGTTTGGTGCCCATTTTGTATAAACGTAAGTTGTACTAACGTCATCAATGTAATCCGTAAAGGTTTTTCTAAGCCCGTATTCTAAACCAATGCTACTCTTCTTATCGAGAGAATACTTCATTCCTACACCAAATGGTATGGCTAACTGCCAGTTAGAATATTGGTTTCTTGATGGAACAAACCCTTGGCCTTCGGTATTGAGTTTTCGCAACGAATGCCATTTCCCATCGAACTTTGCCATTGGGTTCATGTACAATAAAGCAACACCCGCAAAACCATACACATATACTTGGCTTCCCTTTTTACCTCTACCTCTAACACGTCTAATCTTATATCTACTACCCGTAGATTCTCGCATCCATGAAACCTCAATTTGAGTAGCCCATTCTACAATTGGTGAACGAAAGTGTAGGTTTCTATTATTCCTGAAAGCTTCTTTTGTGAATCTGTCATCTCCTGCAATCTCCCCAAATGTAAACCCGGTTTTGGCAGAAACGTACTGCGAAATCTTGTACCTAAAGCCAAGATTAACCATGTATCTGGTAGATGCTGCATCTAAATCAAAAAACCAATCTGATCCAATCTGATTTCGACCACCAACATCACCCAAAAATTGAGTTGCACCAGCACCAGCAACCCATTCATAGCGCTGTCTTTTCCAACGTTGTGCCTCAGCCAACGAAGGGATTATGACAATTAAACAAAGTATTATAGCCTTAATTCGCATAATTTCAGGTGCAAGTGGAACTAAACTAAGATTGCAAATATAGTTAAATTACTATTGAGCCTTTTTTCGGCCGTGCTCAATTACGTCTATCAATGCCCCACATTAGTTTGTCTCTCAGCGTGTTGAAGTAATCGTGAGGGCCAAACCTAACGAGCCCGACATCGAAACTAGCCTTGGTAATCTCTATCTCAACATCTGACTTTACCACCTTAGATTGAGAGTCTAGAGACATCATGAAATTAGGGTCGGTGTCCTCAATTTTAAGTGTGATTTTCCTGTCATCACTGATTACCAGCGGGCGCACATTTAAGTTATGTGGTGCTATTGGCGTAATGATGAAATTGTTAGTGCCCGGGGCAATGATTGGACCACCTGTACTTAACGAATACCCCGTAGAACCAGTTGGAGTTGAAATTATTAATCCATCAGCCCAATAAGTGTTCAGGAAAAAATCATCCAAGTATGCGTTTACCACAACCATAGAAGAGGTGGCGCTCTTATGAACGCTTACTTCGTTTAGGGCATAATTCTCATCTCCAAAAAGCCGGCTTTTTGTTTCTGCCTGAACCAATGTTCGATAGTCAACTTGAAATTCTCCGCTTTTTACTTTCAAAAAAGCCTGCTCCAATTCTTCAAAAGGTGTGCTAGACAAAAAGCCCAACCGCCCCGTATTCACACCCAAAATTGGAATCCCTGCCTGCCCTACCTTTCTAACCGACTCTAGTATTGTTCCGTCACCGCCAACGCTTACCAATACGTCAAACTGGTTAGCCGAAAGCTTATCAGAAGAGATAACCCTTGATGAGTCAACACTTTCTAGTTCTGCTAACGATTCAGAATAAAAAACCTCATCAAAACACTTGTTAAGGGTTTTTAAAACTGACGTTAAGCGCGGACGGTCTTTCTCAAACCTCAACCTACCATGAACTGCAACTCGCATTATCTAAATATGCTTTGTGAAATGTAAGAAAAAACCATGTTCAAGGTTCTTGTTAACCGAGTACTCGGCTCGCCAAGATATATCGTAAAAAGTAACCACGTCTAGCCCAATTCCTCCACCCAAAAGCAAACTACCCGCAAGCGGGTTTTGTTCGTTGTATTGATTATCAATTACGTATCCCATATCGAAATTCGCATTGATGTAAAACGCCAAAGGAAGCGTGTTAAACTTTTCTGATTTGAGGAATTTCAACTTCACTTTTCTCATAGGTAAAATGGCAAATTTCAGAGCAGTTTTAAGAAGGCCAAAATGTTGTCCATCTATTACATAGAGCTCGTATCCTCTGACAAAATCACGATCATAACCCAAACCCTGTTGTAACGAATACGCCTGACCATTTGTTGAAGAAACCTTAATCTTTTGGCCATGAGAAAAATACCAGCGTTTGTGCAGTTGCCAGTATTTCGCAAACTCCAATTCTAGCGTCCAAATATCAACAGGGCTATCGAAAATTCTCAACCCATCTTTTCTTACTAAGAATTCAATTCTGTAACCCTTTAGTGGATAATCCGCATAGTCAACCACCTCTCTTTCACCATTGTATTCAATCGAAAAGTGCTTGGTTAGATTTTCTCCAGCCCCAAAATATTCAGGTTGCAATTGAGCTACAGAATCTAACACCCAAAAGTGAGTAAACCCAACTTCAAGCTTATGCAAGTTGTACAGGTTTGGCCGCCACCTTGGTGTAATTGACCCGAAGGCTTCTTTCCTAATGTACCGCTCAGGGTTTTTGTAGAAAATTCGCTTATTGCCAACCGTTGCATAAGCTACTTCTCGCCCTTGCCTAAAACCACCTTGTAGCTCGATTCCCCATTTCTGCGCTTTATCTAGGTACGGAATCTCATAGCGTAGCTCATACTGATTGTTGAAACCAAAACGAAGGTGTAACGTGAGCTCTTCTCGTCTTCCGCGGAAATTGCTCCATTTAACCAAGGTTCCATAATCAAGGCGATCCAACCGCTTTGTTTCCCACCATTCACGCAAGTTTCTATCTGCAAATTCTATAAATGGAATTGGCCAAACATACCAACGCTCCGTAACCCGAACTACAACCTCTACCTCGTTGTTTCCGTAACTACAAGTATCAATCTCAACAAAGTTGAAGAGGAGTAAATTCCAAAGGTTCCCTTTTGAACGTTCTAAATGTTCTGCAAACTTTTCTTCCTGAATGGTTTGTCCTTCTCTGAAGGTAATCTCACGGAGTAAAATTCTCTCTCGCGTAAGCTTGTTTCCTTCAAAAGTTAAGGAGCCAATCACAATGTCTTGCGCCTGTAAAGCGAAGGGCAAAAGCGTAAAAATGAAAAGGATAAAACGTAAGGGTTGCGCCACTTAAATATTGATGAACCGCATCAATTCGTCATAGCGGTCTTTGAGGTCTTCAAGATGCGCACTTTCTTGGAAATAGGCAATTACCTGATAATC
>JBMYXX010000054.1:0-12441 GCA_049608805.1 Flavobacteriales bacterium
GCTATTACAAGGAAAAGTACGGCTCAAGTTTTTATGCCCTAAACAAGATGTATCTCCTTATGGAGAAACAGCATAATCGCGGGCAAGACGGTGCAGGATTGGCCAATATTAAGTTGGATATGAAGCCCGGCAAGCGTTACATCAGCCGTCATAGATCTAACACATCTACGCCAATTAAAGACTTGTTTGCCCACATAAATGGGAGGTTTGAGGCTGAGTTTGAAAAGCATCCAGAGCACGTTCAAGACCCAGAATGGTTAAAGCAGAATTTACCCTACACGGGCGAGCTTTTCTTGGGTCATTTACGTTACGGAACGCATGGCGGAAACACCATTGAGCATTGCCATCCTTTCCTTCGTCAGAATAACTGGATGACCAGAAACCTTGTGTTGGCTGGCAACTTCAACATGACCAATGTTGATGAACTTTTTGACCAACTGGTTGAGCTTGGTCAGCACCCGAAAGAGAAAGCAGATACGGTAACGGTTTTAGAGAAAATCGGGCACTTCTTAGATGAAGAAAACGACCGTTTATATTACGACTACAAGGAAAAAGGCTACACCAAAGTGGAGTCAACTCCAATGATTGCCCAGAACCTCGACATTCCAAAGATTCTTACCGAATCTGCCAAGAAATGGGATGGCGGTTATGCCATTGCAGGAATGATTGGTCATGGAGATGCATTTGTAATGCGCGACCCGGCAGGAATTCGACCAGCGCACTGGTACCAAGATGATGAAGTAATTGTTGTGGCGAGTGAGCGCCCTGCTATTCAAACAGCTTTCAACGTTAAGTGGGAAGATGTAAAGGAAATCCAACCAGGTCATGCATTAATTATGCGTAAAGATGGTTCTGTTTCTGAAGAGCAATTCCGTGAACCATTAGAAAGAAAATCATGCTCGTTTGAGCGAATCTATTTCTCTCGCGGAAGCGATAAAGACATCTACCAAGAGCGAAAAGAACTAGGAAGATTGGTTGTAGAACCAACCTTGAAAGAGATTGATTACGATACCAAAAACACCGTTTTCTCATTCATTCCAAATACAGCCGAAACTTCTTTTTACGGAATGGTAAAAGGGGTTGAAGACTATATCAATACAGTAAAGATTCGGAAGATTTTGGACGGCAAACGTTCGATTGATGCAGATGAAGTTCGAGATATTTTGAACATGCGTGCTAGAGTTGAAAAACTCACAATTAAAGACGCAAAGCTTAGAACTTTCATTACTGATGATGTTCACCGTGACGACCTCGTTTCTCACGTTTACGACATCACTTACGGAACGGTTGTAAGAGGAAAGGATAACGTGGTGTTGATTGACGACTCCATCGTGAGAGGAACAACGCTAAAGCAGTCTATCCTTAGAATTGTTGACCGCCTCGGGCCAAAGAAAATTGTGATTGTTTCTAGTGCTCCGCAAATTCGATACCCAGATTGCTACGGAATTGACATGGCTAAACTGGGAGACTTTATGGCGTTCCGCGCGGCCGTTGAATTGCTGAAAGACACCATGCAAACCAACATTTTGGATGATGTTTACCAAAAGGCGTTGGCACAGATGGAATTGCCAATTGAGGAGAACGTGAACGTGGTGAAGGAAATCTACAAGCCGTTTACGGCAGAGCAGATTTCAGACAAGTCAGCAGAGATTATTGCCCCGCCAGAAATCAATGCTGAGGTAAAAATCATCTTCCAATCAATTGAAGGATTGCACTCTGCTTGCCCAGACCATTTAGGGGACTGGTACTTTACGGGAGATTATCCAACACCAGGCGGAAACCGTGTGGTTAACAGAGCTTTCATTAATTACATGGAAGGCAAAAATGTGAGGGCTTATTAGAGCTTTTAGGTATTAGCTGTTGGGAGTCTAGGTGAACCCAAGCCGAACTGGCACTTTCGCCTTTGTTTAATCTGCTGGAGTTCGTTACAGATTCATAACGATTTTTTAAGTACGTAAATAGGTTGAGGAGATACAGACCACATTGGCACCATCATTAATAACGAGGTGTTGAATGAAAAAGAAGCCATTTTGTGGAGATGAGAGTAGTCTAGATGTTTTTGCAACAGAACTCAACGGCCTAGTTCTATTGAAGGCTGATTTGAAATTTGACGAATTAGGAACGCCATCTTTCTTAAATAGAGTGACGGAAGGCAACCTGTGTATGTGTGAGTCAAATATTCCCTTGATAATCATAGAAATAGCCAAACAATTGTTAGTTGATAATAGAACGGTTCTAATTGGGGAGCTGAAAGGGTTAGTTAAACACGACTTCCTTGATCACCGATTAACTCAGTTGTTAAATGATGTTCTATACACGAATTTTCAATTTGATCATCTATGGAATGGTGAACACGATTATCGAAAAGTATATTCTTATACTCGTATTGGTTCAAATACTACAGTTTACTACAGTGTTTATGAAAGAGCGGAGTTATTCAAGTTGTTGTTCGTGAAAGGCGTTGCGCAACTCAAGAAGGGAAAAAGGTCGGCTCAATTGAGGTTCTGCATACCAGAAAGGTCGATTATCGCTCAATGCTCGTTAAGTGATAACTTTCGGAAATGAAGAAGGGCCAAAAACTCTGGACTCGCGAAGAGGTTGTACTCGCAATAAACCTTTACTCGAAACTACCTTTTGGGAAATTCCACAAGAATAACCCGGAGGTTATCAAGCTCGCTGAATTGATCGGGAGAACCGCCTCTTCGGTTGGTTTGAAGCTCGGAAACTTAGCAAGCTTTGACCCAACGCTTCAGGCACGGGGTATTAAAGGGGCAAGTAATGCAAGTAAACTCGACCGCATTGTGTGGGATGAGTTTTACGGAAATATTGATACGGTTGCTTTTGAGAGTGAATTACTGCGTGCCAAAAAGGAGTTGCGAAATGTTGATTCTATTTTAGATAACGAACCTGAATTGAACGAGATACTTTCTGTAAAAGGTAAAGAACGCGAACAGTTAGTGAAGGTTAGAGTAAATCAGTCTTTCTTTCGCCAAATGGTTTTGGCGGCCTATGATAATACGTGCTGTATTACTGGTTTGAAAAGACCAGAGTTTCTCATTGCTGGACATATCAAGCGATGGGCAGATGATGAGAAGAACCGGATGAACCCGCACAACGGAATCGCTATTAATGCGCTACACGATAAGGCGTTTGAGAACGGGCTTATTACGATTACTCCAGATTACATTATTAAGATATCGTCAGAGTTAAAACGCAAAGGGACTTCTAATAAAATGGAGGAACTATTTATTCAGTATGACGGTAAGCCGATTCATGAGCCCAAGAAGTTTTGGCCAGAGCCGGAGTTTCTAAAGCATCATAACGAGAAGCGGTTTTTGAAATAGATTTCTTTTGGGCCGCCCATCACTATTCACTCATCACCATCACATTACCAAAACGTTAAATCCTGTTGGCTCAAACCTCATACCTAAACCCTCTAAACTCATTATTCTACCTTTGTATCAGTTAATGAATACAATTATTTGAAAAAGAAGAAAAAGGGAAAGGGCAAAAAACGCGGCCCATCCCAGTCAACTTTCCAAGAGCCTATTTTGGAAACGATGCGTAAAAGTCCCGATCGGGCACTCAATTATAAACAAATAGCCAAGCGAATTGGCGTTACCGACAAGTTAGAACGCAACGAACTTGCGCAGAATCTCAATCGAATGAAGAATGAGGGGCTGCTACGAGAAGTTGAACGCGGTAAATACAGATTAAAACATATGCCTGCGCCAAAACTTGTTGGCAAGGTTGATATTACAAGTACAGGAGCGGCCTACGTTACTGTTGATGAATTTGAGCGAGACGTTTACATCTCGCCAAGAAAAGTGCGTCAGGCACTTCCTGGAGACACCGTTAAAATTCACGTTTACGCCAACAACAAAGGCAAGCGTGTTGAAGGTGAAATTGTGGAGGTGCTGGAGCGGGCCAAGGAAACGTTCGTTGGTAAACTCAGCATAAATACCACAAGCAAAGTGGCGTTTGTAGTTCCTGATAACCAGAAAATGCCGGTTGACTTTTTCATCCCGTTGGGAGAAATGCTACGCGCAAACGATGGCGATAAGGTGATTGTTAAAATGACCGAATGGCCAGAACGAGCTAAGAACCCGATTGCACATGTGATTTCGGTTCTTGGTAAGCCTGGAGATATGGAAACCGAGATGCATTCCATCTTGGCGGAGTTTGAATTTCCGTTAAGCTTTCCAGAAAACGTAGAGCGACAAGCGGAACAAATTCCTGAGGTAATTAGCAAGGATGAAATTGCCAAGAGACGCGATTTTAGGAAGATTACAACCTTCACTATTGACCCAGATGATGCTAAAGATTTTGATGATGCATTATCGATTCAAAAGCTTGAAAATGGCAATTGGGAAATAGGAGTTCACATTGCAGATGTATCGCATTACGTGCAACCAGGTTCTGTTTTAGATGATGAGGCCGTAAGCCGAGCTACTTCAGTTTATTTGGTAGATCGAGTAATTCCGATGTTGCCAGAAAAGCTTTCGAACAAGGTTTGTTCGCTTCGCCCAAATGAAGAAAAACTGGTTTTCTCTGCCGTTTTTGAAATGGACGATAATGCCAAAGTCATTAATGAATGGTTTGGTCGCTGCGTCATTAATTCCGATAAACGATTTACGTATGATGATGCACAGAAAATCATTGAAGGTGGAGAAGGTGAGTTGAAAGATGAAGTGCTAACCATGCACGAATTGGCCAAGAACCTTCGCGCCAAGCGATTTGAAAACGGAGCCATTGCCTTTGAAAAAGAAGAGGTCAAATTCCGATTGGATGATAAAGGAAACCCGATTGAGGTTTACCTGAAGGAATACAAAGACAGCAACAAGTTGGTTGAGGAATTCATGCTACTTGCAAACAAGCAGGTTGCTACGTTTATCGGCAAACCTCAAAAAGGACAAGAAGCGAAAACCTTTGTCTATCGAACGCATGATGACCCTGTTCAGGAAAGACTTGAAATGCTCGTTACAATTGCTGGTCAGTTAGATTACAAAGTTCAACTTGGGCCAAGACGAATTCTTACTGAATCTCTGAATAAACTTCTTGCTGACATCAAGGGGAAAGGAGAAGAGAATATGCTGAGCACCATGGCAATTCGTTGCATGTCAAAAGCGGAATATGATACTGACAACATTGGCCATTTTGGTCTTGGATTCGATTACTACACGCACTTTACCTCTCCAATTAGAAGGTATCCAGATGTGATGGTTCACCGTCTTTTGCAGCGGTATTTAGATGGCGGAAAATCAGCCTACAAAAAGGACTATGACGAGTTGTGTTTACACAGTTCTGACATGGAAAAGAATGCTACGCAAGCAGAGCGCGCTTCTACCAAATACATGCAAGCAAAGTACTTGCAAGACCATATTGGGGAAGAGTTTGAAGGCCTTGTTTCTGGCGTTACCGAATGGGGAATCTTTGTAGAGATTAAGTCTAACAAATGCGAAGGAATGATTCGGTTGCAAAATCTCCCAGACGACTTCTATGATTATGATGAAGATTCGATGTCTGTTATAGGTTCTACAACGGGTAATTCTTACACGCTTGGAGATGCTGTAATGGTTAAAGTGGTTAACGTTTCGCTAGAAAAACGTCAGATTGACTTTACCGTTACTGGTTGGCCTGATTAAAAAATGGGCATTGGTAAGACAATATATCGGTCAAACAACAGTTATTTCGCCACGCATACTTTATACTTGTTTTATAATGACTCCCAACCATACTCTTAAAATGCCAAGGCAAGTTTTGCTGTTACTTGCTGTGGCACTTTTCAATTTTCCGTTGTTTGCCCAAGTTGCTGTAGGTCAGTGGCGAGACCACCTTCCTTATGCTCAAGGAGTACAAGTTGCCGATGCTGGAGAATGGATTTATTCAGCTTCAGAAAGTGGTCTTTTTCAGTACCACAAACAAGATGGCGATGTAATTCGTCTTTCTAAGGTTAGCGGAATGTCTGATATAGGATTTTCGTCTGTTGCCTGGAGCGATATAAATAACACGCTGGTGGTTGGTTATACAAACACCAATATCGACCTGATTAGAAATGGCGAAATCACCAATATTCCTGACATTAAAAACAAGTCTATTTTAGGTCTTAAGACCATAAATAACATTCATATTAAGGACGATTATGCCTATTTGGCCTGTGGTTTTGCCATTGTGGTGGTAGATATTGTGAGACAAGAGATTAGAGATACCTACTACATTGGGCCAGAAGGAACATCGCTTAATATTCTTGATGTAGCTACCTCAGAATCAAGCTTGTTTGCCTGTACAGAATCTGGCGTTTACAGCGCCCAACTAGAGGGAACCAACCTCGCCAATTTTGAGAATTGGACCAAGTTTACAGACCTCTCACAGGGCACGTATAATGCCGGAACATGGTTCGATAATAAGCTCTACGTAAACCTGTCTGATGAAAGTGAAACCGATAGCATCTTCTTTCTAAATGGGTCTAATTGGAATCACTTTTCTCAAACAGACGAACAAGAAATTAGGAGCCTAGAAAGTTCAGAAGATAGACTACTGGTAATTGCAGGAGGAAGCGTAGCAGAGTTTAATGATCAACATACTCGACTCAGACTTGCTTACAATTACGGAGGAGGAGCGTTTGGTTTGCCAAATCATGCAACCATAGATGATGAAGGTACTATTTGGATTGCCGATAGATCAAGGGGTTTGGTTAGGCATCCAACCAACCAAACATTTAGCATGATCTCTGTAAATGGGCCAAGAGCCGCAAGTTGCACCGGAATAAGCATTTGGGACGGCAGATGTTATGTTGCTGGAGGTGGCGTAACTTCTATTTGGAGCAACAGCTATATATCAGATGGTATCTATGCTTTTAAAGAAAATACCTGGAGTAACATTAGGCCTTTTTCAAATCCAGAAACACAAGATTTCAGAGATTTTATTAGAACTAAAGTAGATCCGTTTGACAGTAAGCGTGTTTATGCGTCTGCTTGGGGATACGGTTTAGTAGAGTATTATGATGATGAACTTGCTGCCATTTATGATACAACAAATAGCACTTTTCAAACCACTGCCAGTAACAGCCTTCAGGTGGGTGGGCTGGAAATAGACAGAAACACAGGAACACTTTGGGTGGCAACCTCAGGCACAGAAAAATCTATGCATGCAAAAGATGTTGATGGTAATTGGTACGGCTTTGATTTAGATGCGGTAAACAACTTTACTATGGCCGATATTACTATTGATGATAGTGGTCAGAAATGGATTGTTGCAGCCAGAGGAGTAGGTGTGGTGGTTTTTAATGATGGTGGAACCCTTGATAATACCAATGACGACCAGTCTATTAAGCTTAACCAAAGTAACGGTAACGGTGCCCTAGCCGGAAATAACGTTTTCAGTATTGCTACAGATTTTGATGGCGAAGTTTGGGTTGGAACGGAGAATGGTATTTCTGTTTTTTACTCGCCAGAAAGCGTTTTTAGCGGAGATAACTTCGACTCTCAACAGATTTTAATTGAGCAAGATGGATACGTTCAATACCTTTTAGAAAACGAGGTTGTTACCGCCATTGCGGTTGATGGTGCCAATAGAAAATGGTTAGGTACTGCAAGTGCTGGAGTCTTCTTAATGTCTGAAGATGGAACCGAAGAAATACTCCATTTTACTCAAGAAAACAGCCCGCTGTTTAGCGATAGAATTACGGCTATAGGAATTGATCACCTTAGCGGAGAAGTGTTTATCGGAACAGATAAAGGAATTGTTTCCTATAAAGGAACAGCAACTTGGGGCACACCAGAATTTGAAAAAGAGCGGGTGTATGCATATCCAAATCCGGTAGAACCAGATTACGAAGGCCCAATTGCTATAAAAGGATTAGTGAGAGATGCTGATGTAAAAATTACGGATGCAGCTGGAAATATAGTGTTTGCCACAACCGCAGAAGGCGGACAGGCAATTTGGAGCGGCAATAAAATAACCGGAGGCAGAGCTAAAAGCGGTGTTTACTTGGTTTTTGCCTCTAATGATGATGGCAAAGAAACCTTTGTTACCAAAGTGCTGCTCATCAACTAACCATGGTTGTAAATTCTCAGGGCATTGTTCTTAATACACTTAGGTATTCAGACAGTTCTGTAATTGCCAAAATTTACACTCAAACATCTGGTTTAAAATCTTTTATGGTGAGGACGGGTAAGGGCAAATTGGCCTTGCCAAAAATGAGCCTTTTGCAACCACTTACGATAGTTAGCATTGCTTACGATAAGGATAAAACGCAAGGGTTAGCTACGCCACGTTCCTTTGAGCGGGGAGTAATCTTAAAAACGGTTCCGTTTGACACGATTAAAACCTGCATTGCCTTGTTTATGGCAGAAGTTGTAATCAGGTCTATTGGCGAAGAAGAAGCAAATGACAAGTTGTTTGAGTTTTTGCAAAAGGCCATACTGAGGTTAGATGCAGAAACCAATTCGGTGAGCAACTTTCATCTCAAATTTATGCTTGAGTTTAGTGGCCACCTGGGCTTTAAACCAAATGATAGACACACAGGATTTCGGTTTTTCGATTTGGTGGAGGGAGAGTTTACCAACTCAGATGTGTTGCATCCGCACTGCGTTCAAGACCAGACGTTAACGTTTTTCATCCAGCTGTTAACAGCGCCCTTTTCAGAACATCATTTACCAAAAGCCAATACCACCACTAGGAAACAACTGTTGCAGCATTTGGTAGATTTTTATCGGCTTCATTTAGAAGGGATGAAAGAGATTACCTCGCACAAAGTGCTAGAGGAGGTAATGGCTTAATTACGGCAATCGAACACGCCCATAATTGGGTTGTCATCAACCTTAACAAGAAGCAAAGGTTTAGCGTAAGCACCATCGCCTTTGACAAACGGTTTATGCTCACCAGGAAACCGAAAGTTTGAGAGGAAGAAATCCGCAGAATCACGGTTCAACCAAACAATTCTATCTATATCTGCCTGCTTTAGCTGCATCTGATTAAATCTGCCTGGAGAGTTGGCTACTGAAAGTCGTAAATCACCTTCTGGCTTGGTCTCACAAACGTATTCTAAGGCTTGTTTGTAGGAAAGTCCCCAGTAATCCATTTCATAATTATGCCAAGCATTTTCTGTTGCTAGCGGATTAAAATAGACTTGTTGGTGTGGGTGAGAACGCACAATAAAAACCAACGGAATAAAAGCCACTGCAACCGGAATCCATTTTACAAACGGAAGCCCAGACCAGCGGCTAAAAGCAAATTTTGCTCCCGCAACGGCAAGAATTAGCAAGGCCGGATAGAGAAAGAAAACATGCCTCCAGCCATCATAAACAGTAGCTCCTTTTGCTACAATAATTACAAACGGAACTAACCAGATTACGGGCAATAGTTTGGTCCAAACGGGCTTGTCTCTGTCAAGTAGCCATGGTAATAAGCCTAAAGCCGAAAAGAGAAGAACAGCTAACGGGGTGGAAATGATTACCCACTTTGGAAGGTAGTACCACGGTAGGTCTAAGGGTTGGGCAAACACACCTTCAAACAAAACAAAATCGTCCCACGGATAATCACCCATTTTGGCAAGAGCGTTTCCAAATTCGGCAATTGGGTTGTGCCAAAGTGTTGGCCAAAAAGCCACAATGGCTAATAGAGAAACACTCCCAGATAAAACCATTAACCCAGCAGACTTTTTGGCAAATGCAAAGTCTCTAACCGATCTAATCAGCCAAATTCCAATGAGAAAAATGGGCACAAACAATCCTAAGATTCTTATGTCTATCAAAATGCCTGTGCAAAGGCCCAAAGCAATGGCCAAAACGAAGGAAGGCTTTTGTAAGAAACGCACCAAAAAGTATATGCAAACAATAAACATGTACATGAAAACGGCATCCTTAGAATTGTAAAATGAGTGCGCTAGAATTCTAGGAGAGCACGCCAAGAATATAATGCCAAGGCCTGCCCAATGAGGCTTAAATGCAAGCGCCAATAGGAGCTTGTAGAAGAAAGCTAATCCAACAACAGAAAAGAGGAAAGTAAAGAGGTGCCTTATTTTGTACGCAGTGCGCTCGGTTGCAAATGTTTGCTCAACCGAATACAGTAACATTTGAAACGCAGGGCCGTGGTATCGGCTATCGTGTTGGTGCAGGGTTGTGTCTCCTTCTAACGCGTATTCAACGGCAGCTTGGCCATAGCTTCGTTGCATGGGCTCGTCCCAGCTAATTCCGTAATCGTCATAAACCAAAATGCCCATTACCGTAAAGCAGAGCAGCAACACCAGCGCAAACAAATGCCGCTTAATCATTCTGGTTTCTTTTCTGATTTAAGCAGATTAATGCTCTTGTAAAAGAAATATTTAAGTACAAATGCGGCAGCTGCAATAATGGGAGAAACCAGTGCCGCACTGTAGTCGAAAACATCTATAGCTAGTGTTTTAATCAGCCACATTGTAAGGGTAAATGCCAACGTAGAATACACGTATTTCCAAAACTGAGGCTCAATTACTTTCAGTAGCAAATAGCTGTAATATCGCCCAACGTAGAGTACCACATAACCAATAAGAGCTCCTAACCATCCGGGTAAATTAAAGTGGTCTATTAGGAGAATGTCCGAGCCAACGTTTAGTACGGTCCAAATGACGCCAACCAAGGAAAATCGCACAAATGTGCCGAGGTCTTTTTTGAATAATTTGGTTAGCCAATTCACGCTGCAATATCTTAATAATCAGCGGCTCATAAGCCGGAGCTTACGGGTTTAAATGCGCCTTAATTGCTTGCGCAACCTCTAGGTAATATTTGCTGTTTGGATGGCGCTCTGTCCAATGAAGCTTGTAAGTTGGGTCTTCTTTATTCAGCAACTTAGATAAATCGATAACCTCAACTCCTTTTTCTGATAGCACTTTAGAAACTCTTGGTGCCAGCGTACTGTTGGGGCCAATTACAACAAGAAACCTCCCGTTAGGATATTGATCCAAAAATTCAAGTTGCGCTGTTTCTAGAACAGATGCAAACAACGCCATGTGCGCATTGCTTATGTACCACGGAAAGTCAATGTCGAATAAATCAAGAAAAGCACTTTGGCTAATGGCTTTGTAAAAACGAGTTTGAAGCGACCGGCCTGTCCAAAAGCTTCCGTTTCTTTTTAGCTCATCTCCATCTAAATAGAAGTACGGAAAGTGCTTTGCCCAAAGCTTTATCAGCCTTCTAGAACCAATTAATCTTGGTAGATGGTCATCTATAAAAAGGTGCACCAATACGCCATTGGGTTCTTCAATTTCTGAGGCAAGATTACGGTTTTGCAGCAAGGCTAAAGTTTGTTGCGTACCATGACCAGAAATACCGTAGTTGTAACCTGTGCTTTTGGTTAGACTATCGAGATAAAAGCTTAACGTTTGCCGTTCATTTAGCCCGTACCCAAAGGCAAACGAGCAACCCGTTACCATCATAAAATTAGCGGTGGTGGTATCTGTTTGGTTTGATGGTGTAATGCGCCTTCCAAACTCATCCGTACGGTAATTCTGCTCGTAAATGAGCGAATCATTTATTACGTAAGAATGGCTAATTACAGTGTCTTTGGCAAGAGAAGAACCTAAGATTGAGTCTTGAGTTACAGCACTTGGTTGCCAAGAAGTTGTTTCGGAATATGGCGCCTGATAAACGTATTTGAAATAGTATCTACAGCTAAACTCAATGGTCATTATCATGCAGTAACTCAAGAACAATCCAAGGTAAATGGCTACTAACTGAGCGTTTGATTTTAGCAGATCCTGAACCCGGCTTTTAAAGCTGATGTTTTTACCCAGAAACGTAATCACAAAGGTTAGCCAAAACGCATCTAACACCAATGTCATTAAACGTAAAAAGCTGTCTATTGGCTGTAACGGAAAAATGAAACGAAACGCCCATTCGTTAAACGCAAAGCCCGCTAAAAAAACTAGGAGAGCTAAGATTCTGGCAGATTTCATTTCGGAAATATCGGTAAAAGGAAAGCCGCTGGCTTAAAAGTCATAACCAAGCGAGATGCATGCGGGAAAATGCAGCGCTCGTAGTTCCTTGTGGGCTTTTAACTCTAATACTTAGACACCTTTGAATATTTGGTTCCTTGGATGGTTACACCGTCTTTAATGAGCTTAGAATTTATTTCGATGTCACTTTCCTCATTAACCTCTTTCAGCGTTACACTCTTGGTTTCAATTGTGGCTCCACCATACTCAGACTTCTTTTCATAAGCCACAAACCCGTACTGACATTGAGAAATTTCAATATTGGAAAGAGTGGCACGACTGCAATCTTTTGCGGCTACACCTATTGTTGCTTTTTCAATTGTTGAGTTCTTGATGGTAAGGGTTGAACGTTCTCCAACGGAAACGGCTTTATCGCCAATATTCAGGAGCTCGCAGTCTTCGATTTTTACTTGGCTTCCTGAGAAATCTACAGCATCATTACCAATAGCTTCAAAACGGCAGTTTACAAC
>JBMYXX010000055.1:0-12306 GCA_049608805.1 Flavobacteriales bacterium
GGTAAAATTGGGTTGGTTAAGCTGAAGGAGCGTTTTGGCGGAATGCAGTTGCCACACATTGAGCTGTGCGATTTGAATGTTGAGCGTAAGGCTGACTCTATGAAAGGGCCGTTTTCATCTCAATTGCTTCAAAGAATTACGGAAACGCTGCTTAGAAAACAGCAGGTTATCATTTTTCAGAACAGACGTGGTTACTCCAGCTTTATACAGTGCAATAGCTGCGGTTGGGTTCCGGATTGTGTTAACTGCGATATATCGTTAACCTACCATAAGTATAGCCAAGATGTGCGCTGCCATTACTGCGGACATGCCAAGCAGGCGCCACAGGTTTGTCCTAAGTGTCAATCTACATACCTAAAAACCAAAGGGTTTGGAACCGAGCAAATAGAGGAGGAGCTGGCGCTTCATTTTCCAGAAACGATGGTGGCTAGAATGGATTTAGACACTACACGCGGTAAACACGCTTATCAACGCATTATCTCCGACTTTGAAGACCAGCGTGTGCAAATTCTGGTAGGAACACAAATGGTTACTAAGGGATTAGATTTTGACCATGTTGGTTTGGTTGGTGTTCTTAATGCCGATGCGTTGCTTAATTATCCAGACTTCAGAGCGTACGAAAGAGCCTATCAGTTAATGGCGCAAGTAAGTGGTAGGGCTGGCCGAAAGGGTAGAAGAGGCCTGGTGGTTATTCAGACTTCAGAACCTCAGCATTTCATCATAGATAAAGTGGTTCAGAACGATTATGAAGGTATGTATGAAGCAGAACTGGGGCAACGCAAACTGTTCCGATATCCGCCTTACATACGCATGATTAAGATTACCATTAAACACCGCGATAGAGACAAGGTAGATGAAGCCGCTCAGGCATTGGCCGTGGCTTTAGAGCCAATTCAGAATAAGTTGCTGTTAGGACCAGAATATCCTTTGGTTCAGCGGGTTAGGAATAAATACAACAAGCATATTATTCTTAAAATGGGCGGACCAAACATTAAGGAACGGAAGGCCAATATTTTCAAAATCATTCAAGAGGTTCACTCAAGGAAAGAGTTCAGGTCGGTGTTTTTTCTTCCCGATGTAGATCCTATCTAATCGTCTTTGTGGGTTTTATTCGTTCGTGTTAACACTTTTTAAGAACCCATTAACACTAGTTAATAATTATAACTGTTTGGTGGTTGTAAGCGATCTATATTTTTGCGCAACCAAATGAACTTTTATAGACAATGAGTGAAGTAATTGACATTAAACAGCTCAATGAGCTAATTGAGAAGGAAAGTGCCTTTGTTGACCTAGTAACCCTTGAAATGAACAAGGTAATTGTTGGTCAGCAACACATGGTAGAAAGCCTCCTTATTGGTTTACTTTCAAAAGGACACATTTTACTAGAGGGTGTACCCGGATTGGCTAAGACCTTAGCCATTAATACGTTGGCATCTACAATCAGTGCAGATTTCAGTCGTATTCAGTTTACACCAGACCTTCTACCTGCCGATGTTGTAGGTACACAGATTTACAATCAGAAAACGGGTGGGTTTGATGTTCGTAAAGGACCAATCTTTTCCAATTTCATTCTTGCAGATGAGATTAACCGTGCGCCAGCCAAGGTGCAAAGTGCGTTGCTAGAGGCTATGCAAGAAAAGCAGGTTACCATTGGCGATACCACGTACAAAATGGAAGAGCCGTTCCTAGTTATGGCCACAATGAACCCAATTGAGCAGGAGGGAACTTACCCATTGCCAGAGGCACAGGTTGACCGTTTCATGCTTAAGGTGGTTATTTCATATCCAAACAAAGCAGACGAAGCGCAGATTATCCGCCACAATATGGCTGGGAAATTTCCAACGGCTAACTCAATTCTTAAACCAGAAGACATTATCAAAGCTCGCGAAGTGGTTGGTAAGGTTTATATGGACGAGAAGATTGAGAAATACATCGTTGATATTGTGTTTGCAAGCAGGAATCCAGAAGAATACGGTCTTGCCAAGCTGAAAGACCTGATTGGGTTTGGTGGTTCTCCACGTGCAAGTATTGCATTGGCAAAAGCGGCTAAGGCATATGCTTTCATTAAGCGTAGAGGCTACGTTATACCTGAAGATGTTCGTGCCGTATGTAACGATGTGTTGCGTCACAGAATTGGCTTGACTTACGAAGCAGAAGCTGAGAACATTACTTCCGAAGAGATTATTGCAGATATCCTGAACACGGTAGAAGTTCCTTAGATAACTCTAACCGCGGAGACGCAAAGATTTCGCTGAGTAAACCAAGAAGTTAGGTTGAAACTCTCCGCGTTCTTTGCGAAAACACTTCGCGGCCTTTGCAGTTAACAAACAGATAATGGAAACGTCAGAGCTTTTAAAACGCGTACGGAAGATTGAGATTAAGACTAGAGGTCTGAGTAATCAGATATTCTCTGGTCAGTATCACTCTGCTTTTAAGGGGCGTGGAATGGCTTTTTCTGAGGTGAGAAACTATCAGATGGGTGACGATGTGAGAACTATCGACTGGAATGTAACTGCCAGAGCAGGAGAGCCTTACGTAAAGGTATTTGAAGAAGAACGTGAATTAACCGTTATGCTGATGGTTGATGTTAGTGGTTCTGGAGATTTCGGTTCTAAAGTGATGCTTAAACGTCAGTTAATGACTGAAATTTGTGCTGTTCTTTCCTTTTCGGCTATTCAGAATAACGATAAGGTGGGCATCATCTTCTTTAGCGATAGAGTTGAGAAATTCATCCCACCGAAGAAGGGTAAAAGCCACATTCTAAGGATAATTAGAGAGCTAATTGACTTCAAACCAGAGCATAAAGGCACCGATTTAACCGAAGCATTACGCTATTTAACTAATGTGGTTAAAAAGAGAAGCATTGCATTTCTACTCACCGACTTTATGGATAAAGATTACTCTGATGCATTAAAGTTGGCCAACAAGAAGCACGATTTGGTTGCTATCAGGATTTACGATCACTTGGAGCAGGAGATTCCTAATGTTGGGTTATTACCAATGACGGATGCTGAAACGGGTAAAATGGTTTGGGTAGATACTTCTAACAAGGAATCGAGAACAAAGCTGAAAGCAAATAGCTTACGTTTTGAAGCTGAATTGAAAGATACACTGCTGAAATCTGGAGTTGATATGGCAGAGGTAAGAACGGATGGTTCATACATCAAACCGCTCATGAATCTATTTAAGCGAAGAGGATGATTAGCTTAAATTCATACAATCGCGTCATTGCGAGCGTAGCGCGGCAATCCCTCGTTCTAAAGCAGATTGCTTCGTTCCTCGCAATGACGATGCTATTTGTTTCTGCATCCTTCGCGCAAAGCGCAATGGTTAAGGCCGAATTAGATAGTCAGCAAATACTTATTGGAGATCAAATTAATCTTGACTTAAGCTTAGAATTTAACCTAGAAACACCCGTTGCATGGCCGTCATTTACGGATACAATTACAGGACAAATTGAGATTGTTCAATCCTCAATTCCCGACACAGTTAAGAAAGAAACAGGAGAAACTGTTATTCACCAACGGTTTGTAATTACCAGTTTCGATACGGGATTTATTGTTCTTCCTCCAATCGATTTCATCTTCAACAACGATAGCTCCAATATGCTATCAACCGAGCCTTTACTGATTTTCGTGTCGGACATTCCTGTTGAGATGGAAGCGGACATCAAGGAGATTAAAGAGCCTTACGATGTTCCTTTCAATTGGAAAAAGTGGCTGATGTATGGTCTTATCATCCTACTTGTCCTTGGAATAATCATAGCGGCAATCTTGCTCATTAAGCGCAGAAAACAGAAGCCAGTTGAGGTTCTTGCACGCCCAAAACCGAAACGTCCTGCCCACGAAATAGCGCTAGAAAAGCTAGAAGAGTTGCGTCAGAAAAAGCTTTGGCAAAACGACAAAACCAAGCAATTCTATATTGAACTTTCCGATATTACCAGAGAGTACATTGAGTTCAGGTTTGACGTATTAGCGTTAGAAATGACATCGGATGAGACCATCTTCGCGTTGAAAAGAGAGGGCCTTCCAGAACTGCAATTGGCTCCGTTGAAGAAACTGCTTCAAATGTCTGACCTCGCCAAGTTTGCTAAGTACACACCGATTGCAAATGAGAACGAGCAATGCTTTGAAATAGCTAGGCTGTTTGTAAGCGGAACCATGGTTATGCCATTGGACGAACCTAAGAAGGAAGGAGAGGAGGAAGCATGATAGCTGACATCACATTCAAGCACCCGCAATTGCTATGGTTAGGATTAATCATCCTGCCCATGATTGCGTACTACATTCTTCTGCAAAGAAGAAATCGTGCTGAGTTTAGGTATTCGAATGTGGCTACTTCAGAAGGAGCAGAGGCAAGCATCAAATCAAAGCTGATTCATTTACCATTCGTGCTAAGAATGTTGGTTGTGGCCCTTTTGGTTGTTGTTTTGGCAAGACCACAATCTACCAGCAGTTGGCAAGATGTAACAGCTGAAGGAATTGACATTGTAATGGCATTGGATATTTCAGGTTCCATGCTTGCAGAAGACTTAAAGCCAAATAGGCTAGAGGCATCCAAAAAAGTTGCTCAAACATTTATTGGTAATCGCCCGAACGATAGACTTGGTTTAGTTGTGTTTGCAGGCGAGAGCTTTACGCAATGTCCGCTGACAACGGACCATTCAGTAATTCTCAATCTCTTTAATGACGTAAAGAGCGGTATGCTGGAGGATGGAACCGCAATCGGAATGGGGTTGGCTACGTCAATCAAGCGTCTTAAAGACAGCGAAGCCATCAGCAAAGTTGTGATTCTATTGACTGATGGTGATAACAATTCAGGTTCAATTGCTCCAGGAACTGCCGCAGAAATTGCCAAGGAGTTTGGAGTTCGGGTTTACACAATCGGTGTTGGAACTAAAGGTCTGGCGCCAATGCCTTATCAAGGTCCGTTCGGAAGAACGCAATACCAAGATGTAGAAGTAAAGATTAATGAAGAGTTGCTTACGCGAATAGCCGATATGACTGGCGGGCAGTATTTCCGAGCAACGGACAATTCTAGTTTAGAGGCTGTTTACGCAGAGATTGACGAATTAGAGAAATCTAAGATTGATGTTACAGAGTATCGCAAGCGCAAAGAGGAATTTATGCCTTTTGCTATTCTTGCGTTGTTACTACTTGGATTAGAAGTGTTATTGAAACAAACCGTCTTAAGATCGATAGTCTAATGTTCAGGTTTGCAAACGAAATATGGTTGTATGCGCTACTGGTTGTTCCAGTTCTCATTCTCATTTTCTGGATGAATGCCAGATGGAGAAAAAGTGTTTTGGACAAACTTGGTGATGCGGCTATTCTCGAAAATCTTATTCCAACATTCTCAAAAGTTCTACCACGTTGGAAACGCTTTTTCTTCCTTCTCGGAATCACATTCTTGTTGGTTGGAATGGCTAACCCTCAAATTGGAACCAAGTACGAAGAGGTAAAAAGAGAGGGCTTTGAGCTCATGATTTGCTTAGATGTGTCAAACAGTATGTTGGCCGAAGATCTTACGCCAAATCGTTTAGAAAGAGCCAAACAAGCTATTTCTAGGTTGGTTGATAGACTCAAGAATGATAAGATTGGTGTGATTGTGTTTGCAGGAGATGCTTACATCCAATTACCAATGACTGTTGACCATTCTGCGGCTAAACTGTTCTTGCGTTCAATTGATACGGACATCATCCCAACGCAAGGAACGGCTATTGGGAAAGCTATTGAATTGGCGTCCAAGTCCTTCAGTGCAAACTCGAAAGCAAACAAATCCATCATTGTAATTACAGACGGTGAAAACCATGAAGACGATGCTTTGGAACAAGCCGCAGCTGCAGTTGAAACAGGAATAACCGTTCACACCATCGGTATTGGTTCTGTTGATGGAACGCCAATTCCAATCTACAAAAGAGGGCAGATGCTTGGGTATCGTAAAGACCGAGAAGGAAACACAGTTGTTACTAAGTTGAACGAAACGATGCTTCAGCAAATTGCGGCATCGGGAGAAGGAACTTATGTTCGCGCAAATAATTCAAGAACAGGTTTGAATGCGTTGATGGACGAACTAGAAGGGATGGAGCGAGAGGAGTATGACAGCAAGATGTTTACCAGCTACGAAGACCGGTTCCAGTATTTCATCGCGGTAGCGTTGGTCTTATTATTGATTGAGTTGTTGTTGCCTTCACGAAAGTTGAAGCTTTTTAGAAACATGAATTTCTTTGCCAGCAAGTAATGTTGAAACTGACAAGACATATTTCTTTTTTGTGTTTAATGACACTTCCGTTTTTCGGCTTTGCGCAGAGCAATCCAAATGACAAGATTACCATTGGGAATTCTCTTTATGACGATGGTAAGTTTGGCGAAGCCGAGGCGACTTATAAAGAGGGTCAGACAGAAGGTGCAGACCCGTTCATCTCAGGTTTCAATTTGGGAGATGCTCTCTTCAAACAAGAACGATATGAAGAGGCGGCAAGTGCTTTTCAGGCATTACCAAACCTTACAGATGATAAGGAACAAAAGGCCGCGGCTTTTCATAACCTTGGCAATTCATTTATTAAGGCTCAAAAGTTTCAAGAGGGGGTAGATGCGTACAAGCAATCGTTAAGAAACAACCCGAAAGATCTAGACACCAAGTACAATCTAGCGTACGCCAAACGAATGTTGCAACAACAGCAAGAGCAACAACAGCAGGACCAGCAAAACAAAGACGAAGAGAAGAAAGACGACCAGGAACAGAAACAGGATCAGCAACAACAGCAAGATCAAAAGCAAGACGAAGAGAAAAAAGAGGACCAACAGCAACAGCAGCAAGAACAAAAAGACCAAGAGCAGCAGGAGCAACAAGAACAGCAGCAACCAAAAGAAGGAGAAATCTCTAAGGAAGATGCAGAGCGTATGTTAGATGCCCTAAATCAGGATGAAAAGGAAATTAGAGATCGACTTGAAAAGCAGAAAGTGAAGAAGGGTACCAAAGGAAAAATTGAGAAAGACTGGTAATGACGAAGCAACTTTCATATCTGTTTCTTCTTGTTGGAATGTTGATTTCCAGCATTTCATTCGCTCAAAACTTTGAGGCTAGTGGCCCTGGTCAAGTTCAAATGGGACAACGCTTCCAAGTTACTTGGTCAATAGATGCTAATGCTTCAGGCTTTACGGCTCCTGAGATTACCAACTTTCGGGTGCTTGGTGGTCCTAATCAGAGTACAAGCATGCAATACG
Organism: Flavobacteriales bacterium; assembly: GCA_049608805.1. Classification (GTDB taxonomy): domain Bacteria; phylum Bacteroidota; class Bacteroidia; order UBA10329; family UBA10329; genus UBA10329. Next base: position 7,227 of record JBMYXX010000055.1, read on the forward strand.
TGAATGGAAGCATGTCTCAGTCTATTTCCTATTCGTACGTGCTTTATGCGGAAAGAGAAGGTGAATTTGAAATTGGCCCTGCCAAAATTAAAGTAGGAGGAAAGGTTGTTTCTTCTAACTCACTTAAAATAAAGGTTTTAAAGGGAGGTAATGGGCAGGCCGCTCAACAAGCGAATGGTCAAGCGAAAAAACAAGCTAGCAACTCCAACCCAAAAGATTTGTTTGCGCGTGTTGAGGTCAGCAAAACCAACGCTTACTTAGGAGAAAAGATAACAGCTAACCTCAAGATTTACAGCCGTGTTACCATGGTAAATTTTGACGATTGGAAGATGCCATCATTCGAGGGTTTTTGGACAAAAGACATTGAAAGCAAGCAGCAGATTCAAGTTCAAAATGAGGTTGTTGATGGGGTGATGTATCAAACAGCTTTAATCAAGCAGATGATTCTGTATCCTCAGAAATCTGGCAAGATTGAAATTGACCCGATGGAGCTGACCGTAATTGTAAGGGAAAGAGCAAGTGGAAGAGGTCGTTCGGTATTTGACCAATTCTTCGGAGGCTATCAGGATGTAAAACGCCCGGTTAAATCAAATGATGTAACGATAAACGTGAAGCCTTATCCAAGTGGCAAACCAGCTGATTTTAGTGGTTTAACGGGTAAGCTAAACATGAAAGCTACGCTGGATAAAAACCAAACGAAGTCTAATGAGGCGGTAAACCTGAAGGTAACCGTGAGCGGAGATGGAAATTTGTATCAACTACAGCCGCTGGACCTAACATTTCCCCCAGATATTGAGGTTTACGATCCTAAAACGGCAGACAACATTAAGGTTAGCGCAAGCGGAATTTCTGGTAGCCGAACCTTTGAATACGTGCTTATTCCGCGTTATTCTGGCGATTTTGAAATAGGCCCATTCACGTTTTCTTACTTCGACCCATCAGCCAAGAAATTCAAAACTATTACACGAGATGCGTTTGATTTAATTGTTGAGAAAGGCGAAGGCGAGGAAGCTGTTTCTCCTGCGGTTAGCATCACCAACAAGGAAGACATTAGAATGATCGGTAGCGACATTCGATTTATCAAACAGGGCCAGTATCCAATACAAAGTGGTTCGCAATTCTTTTACCGCTCCGTTCCGTTTTACGCAGCTGTGGGAATTCCAACGTTGTTATTCTTCTTGTTCTTGGGATACGCTCAATACCAGAAATCGCAAGGGAAAGACATTGCCAAGCTGAAAAGCAAGAAAGCCACCGGCTTAGCCAAAAAACGATTAAACAAGGCTAAAAAACTTTGGGATGATAATCAGACTGCTTTTTTCTACGAGGAGATTTTTAAAGCCTTAACCGATTATGCAGCGGATAAATTCTCCATCCCTGTGGCGGAATTGAACAAAGACTCAATGAGAGCGGCTTTTACTGGAAAGGGAGTTCCTGAAGATGTAACGGCTGGTTTTATCGGAGCACTTGACAAGACTGAGTTTGCGCGTTTTGCTCCAGGAGCCGACAAACAAATGGGCGATATGTATGACGAAGCGCTACAAGCAATAGTAAATGTTGAAAATCATGCATAGAGCAATGAAATCATACTGTCTTTTACTCTTGTTATGCTGCATTCAGGCAGTTTCGTTTGCACAGGTTGAAACTGTTAAGGCAGAAGCCGATCAGGCGTATTTAGATGAAAAATACTCTGACGCAGCCGAACTTTATGAGCAAATTCTCTCTCAAGAATACGTGTCGGCTGAGGTGCACTTCAATCTTGGAAATGCGTATTTCAAGTCCGGAAAGATCGCGCCAGCAATTCTCAATTTTGAACGAGCGGCTAAGCTTGCTCCGAATGATGAAGACATCATCTTCAACCTCAAGCTTGCTAACCTAAGCGTTAAGGATAAGGTAGAGGAAATTCCGCAACTCTTTTTTGTTGATTGGTGGAGAGCAGCTCTTAAAATATTCACCGTAGATGGCTGGGCTTGGTCTGTAATAATCTCGCTATTAATGGCTTTGGCAGGATTCCTATTATTCAAGTTTTCTTCTGATGAAGGAATGAGAAGACTCACGTTTTACTCAGCGCTGCTTGCTGCAATTTGGTGCGGATTCTCTGTCTATTCTGCTCAAAAAAGCTACAACCACGCGGTAAACGACAAAAGAGCAGTTGTTTACGCCTATACCGTTAATGCCAAAAGTGCTCCTGACGAAAAAGGGAAAGACCTATTCGTAATTCATGAAGGTTTGGTTGTTACTGTTGAGAACAATAGAGACGGCTGGGTGCGCATTAAACTCTCAAATGGTAATGTTGGCTGGATAAAAGCTGATATGCTGGTTATGATTTAATGAAGCGCATTGGCCTTCTTTCCGATACACACGGCTATCTAGATCCAAAACTTAAAAAGTATTTAACGCCTTGCGATGAGATTTGGCACGCTGGTGATATTGGAACGCTTTCGGTAACCGATAAGCTGGCACAGTGGAAAACTGTAAGAGCCGTTTACGGCAATATTGACGGAGCCGAAGTTCGAGTTGTGCATCCCGAGAATCTGATTTTTGAAATAGAAGGAGTTAAAGTTCTCATCACTCACATTGGAGGTTACCCCGATAGATACACGGCTCGAGTTAGAGAGCTAATCATTCAGGAAAAACCAAGGCTTTATATCTGCGGCCATTCGCATATTCTAAAAGTGATGCATGATAAAAAGTACAATTGCCTGCACATGAACCCAGGTGCGGCTGGCAACCATGGTTTTCATAAAGTAAAAACGCTTCTGCGCTTTACACTTGATGCAGGTAACATCAAAGACTTAGAAGTGGTTGAACTAGGGCCAAGGTGACACTTTAGTCGTTTATAGCTTTAGAATATGCTATGATTTTCTGGCAATGTTGTTCAACGGTTAAGCCTAAGTTTTTTGAAAACTGATTTGGAATATTGAATTCCCGAGCACAAAATCCCTCGATTGCATTCAGCCATCTTTGTTCTTCAAAGCCTTTAACTACCATTCCAACTTCTTCGGTCACAATCTCTTTTGCTCCAACCATGTCAGAAACCAGAACAGGCGTGCCGCATTCTATGGCCTCAGTTATTACTTGGCCAAATGGCTCATACTTTGCCGGATGTATCAACCCGTCTGCAGCCCAAAGCAATTCTTCTGGTTTATCGGCATAGCCAATATATTTAACGTTTGGAAGTGTGTTGCTCATTGGCTTTACTCCAGCAACAATCAATTCAATGGATTTATCCAGCAATGACTCCATCAGCTTCAGTAAAAACGGATAGCCTTTTCGTTCATTTCCAGTGGTGAGAAACAACAACGATTTCTTTTCTGGCGCAAATCCATACTTCTCTCCCAATTCAGCCTTCTGTTGCTTACCGACAGGATTAAACCTAGCCGAATCAATAGGAGGGAGAAGTACTTCAATTTTGCGCGCGGGTACTTCAAACAGTTCAACCAGTTCTTGCTTCATCATTTGAGAACAGGCCAAGATTAACTTACTCTTCCGATATGCTTTCCTATCTAGGTAAATGTTGAGCCGGTCTATTGGAGACCAAAACGACTTGTGCATTGCCTTGAGGTAGCCGAGATGATTTCCAGGGCAAAGAACCAAGTCTTGATTGGAGGTTCTGCCAAGCGAGAAGGAAAAGTCAAAATTTCCGTCAGGAATAATCTTGGCCAAAGCCTTATCGAAAAAGTACATTCTTAACGGCTTTGGAACTCGCTTTAGGTTGACTTGTTCAATCTGTATTGAGGAATCAATCTTAACCTCTGGGTCGATTTTAGAAACAACAAGCGTAACCTCATACCCAAGTTTCTTGAACTCGTTCAAGTAATTGAAAAGGCGGGTTTCAAGTCCACCATTTCGTAACAACCGATAATGTATCAAAGCAATCCGCACATTGCGAAAGTAATGTCTTGTCGCATTCTAAGATGTTACATTTGCTAACCATGAATAACCGCTGGCTTTTTATTGTTAATCCTGCATCTGCCGATGGAAATGGAGGTGCTAAATGGAGTGCTGTCCATAGAGCAATGATGCGAGCTGGCTTTGATCCCGTTGTTTGGTCATCAGAATACAACGGACACATTGAAGAGTTAATTGAACACGCGTGTCACAAGGGATTTAGAAAAATAGCTTCTTATGGTGGAGATGGTTCTTTAAACGCTGTGGTTAACGGGCTAATGAGTCAGCAGGTTTGTAAGCCAGAAGAGGTTTTGTTAGCACACTATCCAAGTGGCACGGGCAACGATTGGACGCGTTTTTTTAAAGTGCCAAACAATCCAAAGCAATGGGTTGAAATGATTAACAAGAACGTGGTTTTTAAGCACGATTTAGGCATAATAGACTTGTTTAAGAAAGGCAAGTCGGCCAAGCATTACTTTGTGAATATTGCAGGTGTTGCATACGAGTCAAAATGTGCGGTTCTAATTACTGAGGCTCGCAAAAGCGCTAGTCTTTTTCAGGGAAAACTGTTTTACGATTTTATTGTTCTTAAAGGGTTGTTCTCCTTTAAATCTCCAGAACTTGTGTTTAAGTACGATGGCATTACTCGAAAAGAGAGAATGTTTAACATGTGCATTGCCATTTGTGGTTACAATGGTGGTGGAATGATTCCCGCGCCTTATGCCAATCCAAGCGATGGGGTTTTTGACATTACAACATTTGAGGATATGTCTAAGCTAACCGTGCTTAAAGATTACACCAAGCTTAGAAAAGGTACCATTCTTAAAAATCCAAAGATTAACGCTTTCCGAACAGAAAAGATAGAGATAGAACGTACCGATAAGCCAGACTACATAGAAGCCGATGGTGAGTTTGTAGGTATGGGGCCCGCCACATTCACTTCGCAGAAGCAAGCGCTAAGGTTTGTGATTGGTGAAGCTCCTGAAGTGAAGGCATTTCCTTTTTGATTTAAAATGAAAAGACCTTCAATGATTAAACATCATTGAAGGTCTCTCGCTCAGTTAAAAATAGACCTGTTAGGTTTTCAAAACCTAACAGGTCTAGAATCAGATTCCGAGCGAAGTAGAGGAATGACACTTCGAGTCATTTCTTCCGCATAATCAGTAATGGCGTAGTGCTGTGCATCGCCATT
>JBMYXX010000056.1:0-12218 GCA_049608805.1 Flavobacteriales bacterium
GTTACTTCATCAATTACCGAAGACGGCCTAGCCGAGAATTGGGAAAGGATAGATTACGTTTCTCACTCGGAAGTTCTGCGCTATCAGAAGTGCAGTAAAGTACTTTTGGTAAGCATAAATAATACACCAAATGCCACGGGAATTCTGCCCGGAAAGTTTTTCGAATACCTAGCCTCTGGCCGACCAATTCTAGCAATTGGACCTAAGAAGAGCGATATAGGCACAGTATTGTCAAAAACCAGCGCTGGAGTAATAGTTGAGAGAGACGATTTTGCTGGAATTAAAGATGCAGTTTGGGCACTTTTTAAGGAGCAAAATACAGCTCGGCAAGAGGCAGAAATCGCTAAGTTTTCTCGGCAAGGCTTAACCGAGGAGCTGGCGCAAATTATTCAACGGGTTACAAACTGATGGGTGTAATTCAGAAACAGGGAATCCAAACCTCGGTTCTATCCTATTTAGGAGTTGCTTTAGGCTACATCAACGTAGTGTTGTTGTTCCCAAAAATCTTTTTGCCAGAAGAGTTTGGATTAACGCGTGTTTTAGTGGCGGTTGTGGGTATTGCAGCACGGTTTGCACTTGTAGGAACCTCTAATTCCGTCATCCGGTTTTTTCCAAAATTCAAAGACAAATCGAAAACAGCACAGGGTTTACTTAAACTCACATTACAAACCATTTTAGTTGGTTTGCTTGTGGTTGTTTTGGCGTTAATTGTAGGTAAACCGTGGGTGGTTGAACACTACCAAGAAAAGTCAAATCTGTTCGTTCAGTTTTACCAATTGCTTTTTCCGTTCTTGGTTTTTGAGGTAGTGTTTCAGTTCATTACCTCGTACCTGAGGGCAATGTATCACACGGTAATCAGCATTTTTTACCGCGAGGTGTTTCTCAGACTTTGTAGCACTTTTTTGATTGGATGTTTCTATTTGGGCTGGTTAGATTTTAATCAGTTTATGTTGCTGTTTGTGGGGCAGTATGGCCTAATGATGGTCGGGCTCTTGGTATTCTTGGTATCTAAGGTTAAGCCTAAAAAACACTCTGGTTCTGTCTCTCTTCCAAAGGCAGAAAGGTCTGAAGTGGTGAAATATGGTGTGTTAACATTTCTTTCTGGTGTTGGCGGTGTTTTGGCCGTAAACATCGATGTAATTATGATTGGGTCTATGGTTGGGCTAGATCAAATCGCGTTTTACACCGTAGCGGTTTATATAGTGGCTGTTATTAGAATTCCGAGAAACGCCCTCAGCAATATTGCCATGCCGGTTGTGGCCGAGGCTTGGAAAAAAGAAGATATGTCAGAAATTGAGGCAATCTATTCCAAAACCAGCATCAATCAGTTGGTAATTGGTGTTTTGCTTTTTGTTGGAATTTGGGCTAATCAGCACAACCTTTTTCAGCTGCTTCCTGCAGAATATGAATCTGGTAAATGGGTGCTTTTTTATGTCGGATTAGCACGGGTTATTGAAGTGAGTTTTGGTATTGGAAGCGGCATAGTTACGCTCTCTAAATGGTACAAGGTTGATGTGTACGCCAATGTTGTTTTTTTAGCTGTCGCGATAGCAACCAACTTCATTTTTATTCCCATTTACGGAATTGAAGGAGCGGCAATAGCTACAGGTATTTCTCTGTTGGTTTTAAACCTAATTCGGTACGTATTCCTCAAGATAAAATGGGGTCTTAATCCGTTTGGATGGAAGTCTTTAGCAACTGTTTTACTTGGATTGAGTTGCTATTTCATTAGCCTACTTCTTTCTGTTCAAGCAAACTTTGTGATAGACATTTGCCTCAGGTCTGGCATTATTTTGCTGGCGTTTGTACCCATTATGTTGTTGCTTAATTTGTCTGAAGACCTTAACAAACTCTTGAGGTCGTTTTTGCCATTTTCAAAGGACTAACTTCGTTTGAAGTACATGGCTAAATTGCTTGGTTATCAGAGTTATATTTGAATACGTAATCGGTTGACAATACAAGTTTGAACGCAGGAAAATTGAATACCGAAACCGGCAGTCTGGAAGCCGAAAAAAATGAGCAAGAGCTAATCTACAGCCAGGCGCTAACGGATACGGTTGACTTCTACAATAAGCACGAACAAACGTTTAAAGCTTTTGAAGAAAAAGTGGGTTTTGATGTCTGGTTCTTGCAGCATTTCCGTGTTTATTTTGACTACCGAGAGATACTGCTTAACCAGCACAAGGCTAAGCAACAGGCTGCCAGTTTGGATACAACAAAAAAAAGCAGCGGTTCTTCTATTGCTGGAAAACTAGGCGGAGGCCTGAAAATTATTCAGGAGTTTCTCTACATGTTGCTTGCATTTAGGCCAGTTTCAAATCCTAAATCTGGAGTTGTTATGCTCGCTGATTCTTACACCAATAATCAGGACGTTTATGGAGCGTTAGAAGATGAATTTCAGGTTTTGCCAAACCGTGAAGTTTTTAATCCTAAAAAGGAACTACCTGCTTACCGAAAGTTTAGGAACTCGGCACCCGGCTCAGACCAGCTTCTGGTTAGCTACTTGTTTGGCGGAACAGTAATTAAGGATTTTCGGATGTTCAGAGCAGCTTATAACGAGCTCAAGAAGCAACTGTTATCCGTAAACCATTCCGAGAAGTCTGAAGCTGCTATTGCCAACTTACTGGTTCAAAATCAGCCTAGTTTGTATATCTATTACGCACGGTTTAGAGCTTTTAGCAAATACTTTAAACAGGCAGAGGTTAAAGGTGTTTTAATGCGAGATGAGAACAGTCCGCAGCAAAAAGTAATACAGTATGCAGCTCGGCTTAATGAGGTTAAAACCTTTGGCTATCAGCATGGCAACATCTACCAGTTTAACCCAGCGTATATCTACGGTCAGTACAAAACCAAGCCTCAATTGCCAGATTTAACCTTTGTTTGGGGGCAATCTTCTTTTGAGATGCTCTTGAGTAAAGGAGGTTTTGCAGAATCTGAAGTATGCGTTACTGGCAGAATTGATGTTACTCGGCAGGAAGCTCGTAAAAACCCGAAGCTAGACCAAGACAAGAAAATTATCCTGTATGCAACACAGCCACAGCACGATACGGAAATGAGAGTTCGGCATTTGGAGGATGTGCTGCTAGCGGCCAAGGAGTTGGAGCAGGATTATTGCTTGGTTATTAGACCTCATCCAGCCGAAAAAGATGACGCATTTTTTACACAGATTGCGGAAAAGGTTGGTGCTACTAATTACTTCATAGACCGCTTTTCAGACTTAAATACTCACATGCAAGTTTGCGCGTGTCTCATTACTGGTTTCTCTACTGTTGGAACCGAGTTTGTTCCTTTTTTCAAACCATTGTTGGTTATGGATTACTTAAATCAGGATTTAATGGGATGGATTAATCAAGGTGTTGGAGAACAGATTTTAAGCCGACAGGACTTGGTTAACGCTCTTCGAACCAAGACTGAAGTGAATAAAGAACGCCATCAGAAGTTTATTGAAAAACATTTTTTTAAGATGGATGGAAAGGCAGCGCAACGGATAAGTCAGGCTATTTTGGAGAGAACAAATGCTCCAATTTAATATGCGTGTTTGTGCCAAAATCAGGCTTAACTTTGAAGCTGAAGAATTAGTTCATGAGGTTCGATAAACAAATTAAGGTTGCCGACAGAATTGTGTCAAACGATTCTCCGGTATTTATAATTGCGGAGGCAGGAGTAAATCACGGTGGCGACATGCAAAAGGCTTTTCAGCTTATAGATGCGGCTGCAAATGCAGGAGCAGATGCGGTCAAGTTTCAGGCTTTTAAAACAGAGCATCTCATTCTTTCAGATGTGGATAAAGCTCCGTATCAAACTAAAACAACTTCAAGCCAAGAGAGCCAATACGATATGCTCAAGCGGCTAGAAGTTACTTATGAGCAGAATGTGAAACTCAAGGATTATTGCGTTTCCCGAGGGATTATTTTCCTCACCACACCTTTTGATGAGCACAGTTTACATGAGTTAGATCGTTTAGAGTTAGCGGCCTATAAAGTTGCATCTACGGATTTAACCAACCTTCCGTTTCTTATAGAGATTGCCAAAAAAGGGCGGCCAATTTTTCTTTCTACAGGTATGTCTTACCTCTCTGAGGTAGAAATGGCGTTGCAAGAAATTGAACAGTATAATAAGCAGGTTGTACTACTTGCGTGTACTGCTAATTATCCCATAAAGGATGAAGAAGCCAATCTGAATAATATCGAAACATTTAGAGATACATTTGAAATGTTGGTCGGATATTCCGATCACACAGTTGGCGTTGGAGCAGCACCTTTTTCTGTTCCAATGGGAGCCAAGGTGGTAGAAAAGCACTTTACGTTAGATAAAACTGAACAGGGGCCAGACCATCGGGCTTCACTTTTGCCTGATGAGTTGAAAAATCTGGTTGCACAGATTAGGAGAATAGAAAGCTACATGGGCAGCCATCAAAAAGTTCCGACTGTTTCGGAACTTGGCACCAGAGCATCGCTTCAAAAATGCATGGTTGCCAAAACGGCCATCAAACAAGGCGAAATATTTTCGACAGACAACATCACAGCCAAACGTACCGGAGGTCAAGGAGTTAGTCCGTTGTATTTCCGTAAAGTAATTGGCAAGACTGCCCAGAAAGATTATGCTGTTAATCAACTTATAGAGGTGAACTAATGCAGTTGTTGGTAATTGGCTGCGGAGGTCATGCAAGAACAGTTTTAGACACCGCAAAGGTGTTAGGGCATTCCATTCTCGGGCTAATCGATGTGGATTTTAGCGGACAAGACGAAACCATTCTTGGCGTTAGGGTGCTTGGAGGAATGGAGGTGTTGACCAAAGTCTCTCAGTCAGAAGTCAAGCTTTTTGTTGCTATTGGCGATAATCAGCAACGCCAAAAACTCACACAAGAATTAGTTGGAAATGGATTTGAAATTGCCACGCTAATTCATCCTACAGCTATAATTTCTGAATCTGCTATGGTAGAGGCCGGGGCAATAGTTTGTGCTGGTGCAATCATTAATCCTGTAGCAAAGATTGGCGCGGGTTCGATAGTTAACACCGGAAGTATTGTTGATCATGAGTCACAAATTGGTGAGTTTGTCCATGTTTCGCCTGGCAGCTCAATTGCCGGTAGAGTAAGTGTTGGGACACAAACATTTGTGGGTATTGGCACTAGCGTTATTGACCAAATTTCCATTGGAAAAAATGTGGTTATTGGTGCTGGTAGTGTTGTAATTAAAGACATTGACGATAACGCAAAAGTGGTTGGTGTCTCAAAAAGCATTTCTTCATGATTTACGTTTCTTCTTCATGCGTTAAGAATCAAAAAATCAAAGATTCTGTGTCTATGCTTCGCGAAGCTGGAATTAATGAGGTTGAGTTATCTGGAGGCACCCAGCCGTATTCAGAATTAGAAGCAGATTTGCTAGAAGCAAAGAAACAGGGCGTAAATTTTCTGATACACAATTACTTTCCGCCACCACCAATTCCGTTTGTGCTAAACCTTGCATCTGTAAACACTCAGACTAGAAATGCGAGCATAGAACACTGCAAACGATCAATAGATTTATCTAGAAACCTAAACGCCACCAAGTACGGAATTCATGCAGGATTTTTCCTAGATGTGGGTGTTCATGAGCTTGGTAAAAAGATTACAGCAGACAAATTAGTAGAGGAGGAAAAGGCTACTCATTTGTTCTGTGAAGCGTTTGAAGAATTGAAGGAATTTGCAGGTGAAGACGTTAAGCTTTACGTAGAGAATAATGTGTTTTCGAAAGCCAATTCCGAGTCTTTTGGAGGTGTTAATCCGTTTATGCTAACCCACAAAAAGGCGTTTGAAGAACTGAGTAATATTCTTGATTTCAATTTGCTGCTAGATGTGGCCCATTTAAAGGTGAGTTGCGGCAGTTTAGGACTAGATTTTGAAGACGAGCTTACGCAGCTTTTTCCGTTGTCTGATTATATACATTTGAGCGATAACGATGGTCTGTCGGATAGTAATCGGCCCATCGAAGAGGACAGTGCGCTTTTAAAGCAATTGGGTGATTTAAACTGGGAAGGAAAAACAGTAACCTTAGAGGTTTATTCGGAGCTCGGTTTGGTTAAAAGCTCAAAGGAAAACGTAAAGAAATTGATTAATGCTTGAGTCGTTAAAATGTCGCTCAAACGGGAGTTTGCAAGATGCATTGCAACTCATAAACTCCAATGCAAAAAGATTGGCGTTTGTTGTGGAGGAAGACGCTACGCTCATTGGTGTTTTAACCGATGGAGATATTCGCAGGCTTTTACTTGAAGGAATTACGCTCGATGCTTCGGTTGCGGTACATGCCAATCAAAATTGCGTAAAAGCATATCAGCATGAATCGTTACAAGAAATGCTGGCTAAAATCAGCGACAGAGTAACCGTTTTACCTATCCTAAATGATGAAGGAAAACTGGTTGATTTTTTCCAATATGAAAATCGGGTACACATACCGGTAGCAGCTCCAGATTTAAAGGGGAATGAGTTTAAATACCTAGTCGATGCGTTTCTTTCTACCTGGATTTCTAGTTCTGGTTCTTACATCAATAAGTTTGAAGAAGGCTTCGCGGAATTTTGCGAATGTGAGCACGGAGTTGCGGTTTCAAACGGCACTGTAGCGTTGCATTTAGCACTGGTTGCGTTGGGCGTTGGCCCAGGCGATGAAGTCATCATTCCTGACCTCACTTTTGCGGCTACCATTAATGCGGTAATACATGCAGGAGCCACTCCGATAATTGTAGATGTAGAGATGGAAAGTTGGTGCATAGATCCGCTTGAAATTAAAAAGGCAATAACGGATAAAACCAAGGCAATTATTCCTGTTCATCTTTACGGCCAACCGTGTAATATGAGTGCTATTATGGCAATTGCCAATCAGCATAATTTGTTTGTGATAGAAGATTGCGCAGAAGCCCACGGAGCAACTTTTGAAGGACAAAAGGTTGGGAGTTTTGGACATATTTCTACGTTCTCTTTCTACGGAAATAAGGTTATTACAACAGGAGAAGGTGGCATGTGTGTTACCAATTCTGAGCAATTAGATAAGCGAATGCGCGTACTCCGAGATCATGGAATGAGCAAGGAAAAGCGTTACTGGCACGAAGAGGTTGGGTTCAATTATCGGATGACCAATTTACAGGCTGCCATTGGCGTGGCGCAACTAGAAAGGATAGACGAGATTTTGAGTTTTCGCGCCAGCATAGAAGCCAAGTATGTAGAAATGTTGAGCGGGTATGATTTCATCAAATTTCAACCAAAAATTAAGGGACGTAACCGAATTGTCTGGCTCGTTTCTGTTTTGGTTGATGGCACAGACCGAGATGAGTTGATTTCTAAGTTGAAGGAGGTGAAGATTGATGCACGTCCATTCTTCTATTCAATGGGCGAAATGCCAATTTATTCTGAGTATGTTTTTTCCAATAAAAACAGTCTAAAATTGGCTGCGGCTGGGGTTAGTTTTCCAACCTCGTCAGAAATTACAGAAGCCGTTTCGGAACGAATAACACGCGTTTTTAGCTTGGTAAAATGAAGGTTCTTGGCGTAATACCTGCAAGAGGAGGTAGCAAGAGGGTTCCTAAAAAGAACGTGAAATTGCTGGGCGGCAAACCGCTTATTCAATACACAATTGAAGCTGCTAAAAACTCCAATTTGCTAACAGACTTTTTGGTTTCTACCGATTGTGAAGAAGTTGCTCAAGTAGCAAAAACCGCAGGAGCTAACGTTCCATTTATTCGTCCTTCAAGTCTTGCTACAGATGCCGCTGGCGATAGAGAGGTGCTTATTCATGCACTAAGCTTCTACCAAAAGGAAGGCGAAAAAATTGACGCGGTTTGTTACCTCAGGCCAACTTCACCCTTTAAAACGTCAAAAATTATTGATGCCGCTATTAGTCAATTGGCCGGTTCGGAATTTGATTCTATAAGAACGGTTACCCAGGTAGAAGGTGTTCATCATCCATACTGGATGTTCAAAAAGGAGAACGGAATTGTTGAGCCAGCTGTGCCTGGCGTGAGTATAGCTGAGTATCACCAAAGCCAGCTTTTGCCACCAGTTTACCGGTTAAATGGGGTTGTAGATATTATTAAGGTAGATGCCTTGCTAAACCAAAATGCACCTTTGTACGGACTGAAAATGGATGTTTTAGAAATTGATGAATCCGTTTCTCACGACATCGATACGCACGCAGATTTTGAATACTGCGAGTGGCTCATGAGTAGAAAACCGCAGGTTTAATCAGCAGGTAACCAAGTTTGCGTTCTATACAAAAAAGCGATGTAACCGCGTACTTGTAGCTTGCCATCTTCTACCCACAGTTTGCAACGATAAACTTTTCCGTTTTCAGGGTCCAGGATGTCACCATCCACATATTCATCATCATCTTTTTCCATGTTTCTGATGATTTCTAAACCAACAATTGGTTTCATATGGCGAGGGTCGTCAGAATCACATTCTTCACAAACAGGGTCTGGTTTTGGTGGGTCAAAAAGCTCCAATACTGTCCCGAATAACTTTCCGTCTTTCTCGCTTATTTCTACAATTGACTTGACTTTTTCTGTCTTATCGTCAATGGTTTTCCACTTGCCAATAGGCGAAGTTCTTTGTGCAGAAACCGATAAAATGAAAAACGAGGAAAAGAGAAAAAGAGAAAGTGTTTTTTTCATGGTTGCGTTTATTGAAGTCAGGTTAATCGTATATCAAAAATCGTTAATCGTTATTCGCAAATCAAAATGCTTTGCTAATTCCAACCAACCAGCGGAATGCCCAAGGTTCAGAGTCGAGGGCAGGCGTTCGGTTTAGGAACAAAGGCATGTCAAAACGAATAGTTAGAGGCTTTACTTTTTCAAGCATTCCCCATTTCTTAATTGTGAGAGTTGCTCCCAAACCAGCATCCGCTCTTGGTGCGGCAAAAGTGAAGTCATCACCTGGTGCGCTGGTGCTTATGAAGCCAATATCGGCAAAGAGATAGAGGTCAATATCCAACCAGTTACGAGAGAATTTAGGACGAAGCCCAAAGATTTCGTCAAATTCTAGTTCCGCATTTATGGCGGCACCACTATGTCCAACGTAAGCCAAAACCACTTCACCATCCACATTTTCTGGAGCTAGATAACCAACATATCCTCTGAGGTTTAGTCCTCCACCGTAATGCAAGTAATTGCTGGATTCTTGGAATGTGGCCCAATCAGAAGGGAAGATTCCCGCAGAACGCATGTACTTGTTGTACATCATCTCTTCTGGGTTAGCACCTCCCAAATAAAGCGAGCTTTCTGGTGCCCAATCAGAGCCAGTTCCAATTTGACCAACAACTCTGGTGTTTAGTTTTAATCGCCAAAGGTTCGTTCTGTTTTCTGCCGTAATTCTCAAATAATGGTAATCTCTATTGCTTCCTAAAGCGCTTGATCTTAGCTCTGCTAAAACACTTCCGCTACCATGCAGATGGCGATAATCGTGCGTAAACTCAATATTAAATGAGTTGTTCCATTCTCCTGCTTCCCAAGTGTTTCGGTTTAGCAAATACGCAATGTCTCTTGGTGCATCTCGATAAAGTGAACGGAAGTAAAATCTGTACTTGATGTTCTTTTTCTTGTTCCATTTAGAAAAGCCTATTTCTGCATTGTACAAACCGTCTAGTACTCGTCCACCAAAGTCAATCTCGCTGTTTTTCCAATACCTAGAAAGCGAAGTTTTATAATCGAAAAGAACCGAAAGGGGCATAAACTGATTGGACTCTACATTACTCGGAACATCCCATTGCGCTAAACCAGAATTCGCCCATAAATAAAGGTTGAACCTGTGATTCAGATTGAAATGTGAACCATTTAAATGAACACCGAATTTGAATCCATCATAGCCATTGTACCAAATATCTGGACGAGCGGAGATTTCGTATTTCGTCCAGTCAGAACGATTTCTAAGCTGATGGTCAAATTCAAACTCAACGTTTCCACCTGTAGAGTTATCCATCATGTTTACATCCGCCAATCTGTGGCTCGGGTCTATTTCAATTTTCTGAATTCCTCCAGGGATTGAAATCTCCACCTCATGCGTTTTGTTCAGGTCTTCAAAACCCGTCCATTTTGGAAGTACCGTAGCATCGGTTTCTTTATTAAACCAGCTGTTACTAATATGGAATTTATGAATGCTATCGTTGTGGTCAGTTACTTCAAAATCGAGAGGCATTTGCATTCCGCCTTTCCGCTTAAACCGAACTACATATTTCCCTTTTTCTGAACTTCGTTTAACGCGGGCTATGGAGTAATCTACACGTTTATCTGATTCTAGCCATTGGTCAAAAAACCAGTTTAAATCAACCTTGGTATAGCGAATAAATGAGTTTCTGAAATCGTTTAAATACGGATGGCAGAACCTCCATTCATCGAAGTAATTCTTCATTGCATTAGCAAAAAGCGTGTCGCCTAAAACGTATTCTAAGTTGTAAAGCATGGTAGCAGTTTTGTAATAAACATGCCCGTAGCCGTGGTTGTAATTATTGTCGAAATGGTCTGAATGCGTATTTAAATGTGGGTCGCTGAATTGAGCGGCACTGCGCATAAATCCGTAATAGATTTCACTGTCTAAAACGCGCTGTTCTTTCTTAAATCGTTTTTGATACCAGCCTTTTTGAGGGTCGGAAACCGCTGTGTCTCCGTCAATTTTTTTCAGTCCGTAAGCAGTGAGGTATTGAGTGAAACCTTCATCTAATGCGGCTCTGTACGTTTCGTTGTTGCCAACCATACCAAAGAACCAGTTATGACCAACTTCGTGAACAAGCAATCCACGATAGTCAGGGTCGCTACCGCTATCTAAGGTCAGCATCGGGTATTCCATGCCATCTCGGGCATCAGCAACAATCATTTTAGGATACTGGTACATTCCAATCCCTTCAGAAAAAACCTTAATGATTTGTGCGGTATAATCGGCCGCGTTTTGCCAGCCCGATGCGTGACTTTCTTGTGCTAAAGAGTAACATTTAATGCCGTTCCATTCTGCTTCTCCTATCCTATAGTTTGGGTCTGCGGTAAACGCAAAATCATGCACGTTTTCTGCATGGAAAATCCATGTTTTACGCTCTGTACTATCGTACGGAATAATGACAGAGGCTTTTTCTCCCCACGGCTTATCTGCAAAGTTTTTAATGTCGAGTTTTTGCCGTAAATCTTCAGGCAACATTTTGGCTCTATTTAGTAAGAAACCAGTTGCATCGAGTACATAATTGCTTGCAAAATTCAAAGCCACATCAAACGTTCCGAAATCGCCATAGAATTCATGCCCAAGATGTTGGTCTGTAGTCCAACCAAATTTCCGGTCGTAAACCGAGATTCTAGGATACCAATGAACACCATCATAATGGGTGAATTCTCCAGAATTGAAAAGCTTCATTCTCCGACCCATTGTTCCTTGGTCAAAGTAGGTCTTGAACTCAATTTTAAACTCAGTGTTAGAGTTTGGAAGAATTGGCTGAGAAGGAGTTAGACGAAGAATTGAGTTGTCTAATTCTTGTTCAGCTTCTTGATTGTCAATTGTCAGAGAAAGTATCTCGGTGCCTTTTCCTTCAGCCTCGTAATTGCCAAATCTGTGCTTTCTGCCGCTGGCTTCGTCTTTCTTGTCGAGGTAAGAATCAGGCTGAAAAGCGTTTTGATATAAATGGAAGAATACTTCTTTGAGCGTGTCTGGAGAATTGTTCCAATAACTCAGCTCCATTGTAGCGGTGATAACATCGGTCTTTTCATCAACCTTAGCCGCAATTCTGTAGTGCACGTCTTGTTGCCAATAGTCAGCCGTAGGCTTTCTGTTTTGCCAATAAATTGGATTATCTGCAGAACGAAAAGTGTTTGGAGGCGCTATAGGATTGTACTGCGCCATTGAACCTAAAACGGTTCCGATTAGCACAATTACTGCAATTAGTTTTCTCACTTCTCACTTCCTTTTTCAATTTCCTCTTCAAGAGAAATATCAAGCGTTCTTTCATTCAACTCCATGTCTCTCAACTTAGCATCTTCTATACTTGCGTTAAGCTCAAAACCGATGAGCAAAGCTATGGAGTTAAAATAAGTCCATAGCATAACAATAACGAGCGTTCCAATAGAACCATAAAGCTTGTTGTACTGTCCGAAATTTTCAACAAAATAGCTGAACCCAATAGAAGTTATGAGCACGAGTGCCGTAGCCAACGTTGAGCCTGCTGAGAAGAATCTCCATTTGGTTTGCTTGGCAGGACCGAGGAAATACAATACGGAAA
>JBMYXX010000057.1:0-12181 GCA_049608805.1 Flavobacteriales bacterium
TAAACGGTTTTACGTACCAAACCAGCTCTGTAATTGTTGGTTTTTCTCAAACAAACGACCCAACTGGAGATTGGAATTTCTACGCGCTTCCTGGCAACCCAATTGACAATGAAACTTGGGCCGATTATCCTGTGGTTGGCATATCCGACAAAGACCTTTACATCGGCATAAACACATTCACCAACGGCTCTTCCAACAACTCGGGTTTCACAGAATCTTGCTTGTGGCAAGTTGGGTTGAAACAAGGTTATTTGGGATGGGATTTAATCTCAAATTACTACAGCGACATTCTGCCTCAAAACAAGCCAATCTTCAACATTACACCAATACAGCATGCCGCCCAATCGGATGCCGAAAACATGTATTTGTTGTCGAATAGAAATACAGATGCGCAGAACGATTCTATCTTTTTACTAGAAGTAACCGGCCGTGCAACAGATACAACTGCACAACTTGTTGTAAGAACATTACAAGCAGACCAACCGTACATTTTACCTGTGCCAGCAAAGCAGCAATCCAACCAGTGGTTCGACACAAACGATAGTCGAATTTTGGGAGGATATTTTAGAAACAATCAAATCAACTTTGTGCAAAGTTGCACCGACCCAAGCACAGGAACTTCGGCCATTTATCATGGAATTATTGATGATGTTTCGGGAGCATCAAACATTACTTCAAGAATTTACAGCGAACCAGACCTGTTTTACGGTTATCCGAACATTAGCTGGTCTGGATTAAACGAAAATGACGAGCAATCTATCATCAGCTTTAATCATTGTAGCTCTACCGTTTTTGCTGGTTTTTCTGCGCTGCATGTCAATAGTTCGTTAGAAGCTTCAAACAGGATTGAAATCAAATCGGGATTATCGCTTGTAAATGTTTTGGCAGACACGCTAGAACGTTGGGGAGATTACTCCGGCAGCCAGCGTTTGTATGATGAGCCTGGCACCGTTTGGGCAGCGGGTTCCTTCGGAGATGTTGGAAATGGACACGGAACTTGGCTGGCCCTCATTCGCTCCCCAGATTCTCCAAATGGAATTGCTTCTTCCAATAGCATTCAGGTTAGCACTAAGGTTTACCCAAACCCAGTTATGGAGCAAATTCAGGTTGAGTTTGAGTTAAATGAGAGCATTTTAATGAACTTAGAATTAGTGGACTCTCAAGGAAAACTGGTTCAACTTTTTATGCGAGACCGATTAAAAGCTGGAAAAAACAGGCTCAGCTTTAATGGAGAGTTTCTCTCTTCAGGAACCTACTTTTTGGTGGGAACTTCAGAGTCTGAGAAGCTCTTCAGCAAGAAACTGATTAAGCAATAGCTTGACGAAAAAAACCTCCATTCTTTTGTTAGTTGCCTTCGGCCTTGGGCTTGGAGCGTGGAAATACATTCATAGACCTGAGCCTTTAGAAACCCGTCCAGTTATTCTCGGTCATGGCGGAATGGGCATTCGGTCAACACTGCCGCTTAACTCGTTCGAGTCAATTCAAAAAGCGCTCTCCTACCCAATTCGGGGAACTGAGATTGATGTAAGGATGACTGCCGATGGAGTGCTGATGGCGTTTCATGGTCAAGACTTAGCCTCATCCAGCAATTGCAGTGGCCTAGTTTCGGAAACCAACTTTACTGAGGTAGAAAAATGCCAAAATTCTACATGGTTGAAATCGGCAAAAATTCAGACGCTAGAAGCTGTTTTAAGCCACGATTGGCCAGTTAACACAACCTTTTCGTTGGATGTAAAAGAAACGCAAGAACCTGACAGCAATCGGTCTAACATGCTAATTCAACGGCTGTCTGATCTAACATTAGAACATCCTCAGTTTAACTTCCTCATTGAATCCATGGAGATGCCTTTCCTAATCAAACTCAAAGCAACGGGAGCAAAAGCTGAATTCTTCTATTACGCACATCACCTAGAAACGGAAGCAGCGAAAGTCTCTGACGCTGGGTTAGACGGAGTATCGATAAACATTGAACTAACATCTGCTGAAGAACTGGAATCAGTTCGTGAACTTAACTTGAAGGTGATGCTTTGGGGAGCTGGTTCTGTTTTCGCAAACCGTGAGGCATTAAAAATGAAAGCCGACATTATTCAAACTGACGACATCGGCTCTATGGTTAAGCTATTGAATTAGAGCAGCTTGAAGATTTTATCAAACAAAAAGAGTTTAGAAATGCGTTTATATCCATTCATTATTTGTTCCATTTGCCTTCTGTTTTCTTGCGCTGAAACTCCAACGCAAAATGAAGCACCAAAACCAACTGAAGACAAACCAGAGACCGTGGCCACCCGAGAATTCGACCTTCAGGGACATCGCGGAGCACGCGGTTTGTATCCAGAAAATAGCTTGGAAGGGTTTATTTCTGCTGTTGATTTGATGGTTAACACAATTGAACTAGACGTGGTTATTTCTAAAGACAAACAGGTGGTTGTTTCTCACGAGCCTTGGATTAGCTCAACTATTTGCTCGGATTTGAAAGACGCACCAGTTCCTGAGGGGAAAGGCCTGAATATTTATCAGATGGAATATGCAGAAGTAACCAATTACAACTGCGGAAGTTTGCCACACCCAGATTTTCCATTGCAGGCAAAATTCAACACGTTTAAACCGTTATTGAGCGAGGTTATTACCGAGGTAGAATCTAACGCTTCGGCATTAGAAGTTGCTGCTCCCAAGTACAACATTGAGATTAAAAGCACTCCAGAAAGCGATGGCGTTTTTCACCCTAACCCAACAGAATATTGCGAGTTGGTTTTTGCCCAGATAAACGAATCTGGCATTCACGATAGAGCAATTATTCAATCATTTGATGTGCGCGCTTTACAAGCCGCAAAGCAACTTGACGCATCTATTCCAGTGGCTTTGTTGATTTCTGAAACCAACGGCTTTGAAAAAGACCTTGAAAAACTCGGTTTCACGCCAGAAATTTATAGTCCCAACTATAGGTTGGTAGATGACGCAATGGTTCGCTCCTGCCGTCAGAATAACATTCAAATTATTCCTTGGACAGTGAATGAAGAAGAAGATATGGTGAGGCTGCTTGATCTTGGTGTTGACGGCATAATTACCGATTATCCAGATGTGGCTTTAACGCTTAAAATGTAGCGTTAGGGATTTACTCTTTTTACCCAACCAACGTCATCCATTAATCCAATTTTCTCAACGGTTCCATTAATGGCGTATGGTTTTGTTTTAAGCTGAAGCACATAAATAAAGTCGGTTGCAGAAACCTCTTCTTTAATTTCTAACGAGAGCTTACTTAACTGATAAAGCGTTCGTTTTAAACCGCCTTCACTTTTAAACCGAACCATAATTTGGTAATTCTCTTCAGGAGCGCTAATCGAAGATTCAGCTTGCTCAACTATTGGTTTTGTGCTTTGGCACGAAGAAAAACCTAAGCTGATAAAAAGAAGAAAAACGATTCTGAACACGCTCGAAATTAGTTCAAATCTTTGAGTAACAAATGGCACTCAGCTAATGCAATTTCATACCTTCCAGCATGCCGTTTAAAATTTACAGATCATCAGCAGGTTCTGGTAAAACCTTCACCTTAGTTAAAGAATACCTGAGGCTTGCATTAGCTTCAAATAAGGCCGACCATTACAGAGGAATACTAGCCGTTACGTTTACAAACAAGGCCGCGGAGGAAATGAAATCGCGGGTTTTAGCGGCTCTAAAAACGCTAAGCGAACCTTCTAAAAATGGTGATGCTCTGGCGAACATCTTAACTACAGAACTAGATGTTTCAAAAGAGGAGTTAAGCAAAAGGTCTGCTGCCGTTTTAAAACATATGCTTCATCATTATTCTGATGTAAGCATTAGTACCATTGACAAATTCAGCCATCGGCTAATCCGAACATTTTCGCAAGACCTAGGGCTTTCCATAAACTTTGAGGTAGAACTAGACAAAGCGCCACTGGAGCAAGGTGTGTTAGACGAGTTAATGAACAAGGTTGGTTCAGACCCAACATTAACAAAGGCGTTGGTTGATTTCGTTCAATCTACCACAGAAGATGAAAAAGGCTGGAACATTGATGAGCGCATCAAAAACTTTATTGGCGTGCTGTTTTCAGAAGAAAGCCGCTTTCACTTAAATCACCTTTCAAGAATTGAATTGCAAGAGTTTGCCAAACTCCGCGTTACTCTAAATTCTAAAATTCGCGAAGCAAAAAACGAACTCAGGTTAATAGGGAAAACGGCAATTGATTCCATTAGCAATCATGGTTTAACTCCACAATCAACTGCTGGTGGAGCCAAGGGAATTCATGGGTATTACAAGAAACTTTCAGTCGGTAAAGTTGAACTTGCTTCAGATGCAGTAAAAGGTAAAGTTGAAGCAGAAAAATGGCATGGCGCAAAAGCCAGCCCTGAAGATAAAGCTACAATAGACGAATTGGTCCCAAATCTTAAAGCCGGCTTTGAAAGAGCCCAGGTTCTTGTCCCAGCAGTAAACTACCATCAAATAATTTTCAATCACATTTATGGTGTGGCGCTTTTAGATGAAATGCATCGCATTCTAAAGCAGTTACAAGAAGAGGAAGAAGTGGTACATATTGGTGAGTTCAATCACATGATTAGCGATGTGGTAATGACCGAATCTGCACCATTCATTTACGAACGAATTGGAGCACGTTACCATCATTTTTTAGTCGATGAGTTTCAGGACACAAGCATCTTGCAGTGGTTTAATCTACTGCCGCTCATAGATGAAAGCCTAGCGCACGATAACCTTTGCCTAATTGTTGGCGATGCCAAGCAAAGTATTTACCGCTGGCGCGATGGAGATGTTAGGCAGTTTACGCTATTGCCCGACATTCATAAACCACCACATGTAGAAGAACGCTTGGCCTCGCAGCCAGGGTTAAAACAACTTTTTATTGCGAGAGAAAACGCGTTAAATGCTGCCAAAGACCTCCAAAATTTGGAATCAAACTATCGTTCAACAGCAACGGTAGTTGAGTTCAACAATCAATTGTTTGATTCGCTAAGAAACCAAATGCCAGCTGCGTTTAGAGGAATGTATGCCGATTGCACTCAGCAGGTAACCAACACAAAAACTGGGCTTGTTGAAGTAAAAATGCTCCGACAGGAAAGTGCAGCCAGAAGCTGGCCAGAATACGATGGCTTGGTACAAAATCAAGTACAGAATTGGGTGGATGAATGTTTAGACGATGGCTATTCTCCTGGTGATATTGCAATCATTTTCAGAACCAACAAAGACGCAATTTCAACTGCGCTTTATTTGATTGAGAACGGCTACAACGTGGTTTCAAGCGAATCTCTTCTTATAAACAGCTCTGCAAAAGTTAGGCTGCTGGTAAATCTTGCCGCCTTTTTATCTGACCCAAGCAACACCACTAATACGGCCGAATTACTAGAAAATTTAGCCGATGTCATCAATCAAAAAGATTCACTTTCCGAATTGCTGAGAAAATCGGATGGAGGTAAAAACGTGAAATATGTATTTGGCCTTCTTGAAGAAAATTATCCACGTTTAATGTGGGCAAGCCTACGGCAAGAAACACCGTACAATTTGTTTTCTATTCTGATTGATGGAATTTTCAAAGATGCCGATGAGCCACACCTGAGCTTTTTCTTGAATGAAGTTTTGCTTTTCACCCAAAACAAAAGAAAATCCCTAACCGAGTTTATTGAATTTTGGATTGAAAAACGAGATAAACTCTCTATTGCTTTAGAGGAAAGTGATAATGCCATCAGCATTCTTACCATACACAAAAGCAAGGGACTAGAGTTTCCAATTGTCATTCATCCGTATGCAGATTATCCAACAAAACCAGGTAAGAATTCTATTTGGACCTATTTGAATGATGAGCAGGTACAACCTGTGGACAGGCTCCGAATAAGAAGCACAAAAGCGCTTGAAAACACGCCATTCTCAGAAGACTACGAACTGGAGAGCTCTCTAGAGTTGATGGATATGTTTAATGAGTTATACGTTGCGCTAACCCGCGCAAAAAACAGGCTTTACGTTATCGGAAAACTCAAGAAAAAACCAACGGACGATGCCAATCCATCTACTGCCGTTCAGTATATAAATCAGCACATTCTAACACATCCAGAATTTGATAATTCTGAACTGAGTTTAAGCCTTGGAAGCAGAGATAAAACGACTAAAAAAGTTCTTCTAAATGAGAACTTACAACTGCGCAGAACAGGAAACCCTTTTTGGCACGAACGCTTGAGTTTAGCGCAACCATCAATTGCTGTGAATGACGATAACCAGAAAACAAATGCACGGCTGCGCGGAATTGCCATTCATGATGCGCTTTCTAAAATCAATACTCCAGCCGACATTAAAAAGGCAGTAAAATCGTTGGTTGAGGAAGGTAGAATTGCTCAATCAGACAAGAATGAATTGGAACAGCACATCCACAATTTGCTCGAAAGAGCCGAATTAAAAGAGCTTTTCTCTGGAGATAAAAAAGTTAGAAACGAGGCAGACATTCAATTGGCTAGCGGTAAGTGGCTGCGGCCAGACCGAGTGGTAACTCAGCATAAATCTGCTTGGGTTATAGATTACAAAACGGGCGAAGAACGAAAAGAGCACAAAAAGCAAATTGAAGATTACAAATCTGCAATGAATCAGCTTGGTTTTACCGAGGTTGAAGGTTTATTGGTTTACCTAGATTCTGAAACCGTTGTGAACGTTTAGATGCCATACCTTCGGCCAAAATTGAGTTGGTAAAATGAGTTTCACAAAACGATTAGGGTATTTTGCATTTGGAGTAGGATTAGGCTGTATGCTAGTGTATGCTCTGCTGATAAGAGATAGAGAATTCCCAGCTTGGTTGCCTGAAGATAGAGTACTGGAAGAACTAGCGGTGGATTCTGTTGTTATCTCGGCATCTGTTAATCTACCGTTTGCAGATTCTCTTTTACCAAAAAGAGTACTTGAATGCGATGTGCTTTTTGACGAAAGCGTAGTCAGAGACCAGCCTTGCAAAGAGTATCAACTACAATCAGAAATTGATAAAATGCGTTTTGAAGTCTGCGATGAAAAAATTACTCTTACGCAGTACGAAGCGCGCTAAAACCGCTTAGTTGAATGTGGCTGCTTTTGCAGCAATCTTTTCGCTTTCAGGGTAAAATTGCACTGCCCAATTCATAGTCTTCTTAGCAGAATCAGCATAATTCTGCTCAACCATAATATCTGCCCAACGCATTAACCCATCTTCTAAAACTCCTTTAGAAGCTTTGCTCGGACGGTACTTTGGATTTGCATACAACTTAACCAAGTTGCTCATTGCCAACGCAATATCTCGTTCTGCTTGGCCAGTGTTTCTATTCATTTGCTCCAAAACACCTTTAAAGAAAAGTAGGTTCCAATCATCAGGCATTGCTTTGGTCATGTACTTGTAAGAAGACACAGCAACTCTCAATTT
Source organism: Flavobacteriales bacterium (assembly GCA_049608805.1). Lineage (GTDB taxonomy): Bacteria > Bacteroidota > Bacteroidia > UBA10329 > UBA10329 > UBA10329. The sequence continues at coordinate 7,401 of JBMYXX010000057.1, forward strand.
CTTAGGGTTACCAATCCATTGTGCAGCATCTGCAATTCCGGCTTTCTTCAAATCTTCGAAATAGTCTGAGTTGTCTTCGTACCAAACACCTTCTTTATCCTTCTTTACAAACTTGGCTGCGTACTTAAATGCATTCTTAAGCGCCTTCGGATAGTCCTCCATAATATCTTCATCATTAGACTCGCTAAGCTCAAAAAATGCCATTGAAATGTAGAGGTAAATCTCAGGGTCTTTCTTGTACTTATCGTTCTCAATCATTCCTTCTCCCTTGGCAATAATGTTTCCATATTTCTCCTCCATAAAGAGTTTTTCCATTTTAAAATTCATACCGCCAACCACTTGTGCAGAGGCTGTAGATGCAAGAATTACGAATAAACTAAGGGCAAAAAGTTGTTTGAAAAGGCTCATATTAATCATGCTTGTTTGTACAATTGCGAAAGTAAGCAACTATCGTGCTAAACCCGAAGCCATGCAACATCCATATTACTTAAACTGTTAAAATTTGCAACAATCTCGCCTTTGCAAACGAATGCTTAGAAACCACCGTTATTGGTTTACATAAGTGATAGGCCATGTAACAGAAAAGAAAATAACGAACGTAGTTTCTTCTTCAATTTGTTACAATTGTACTAGCAAGCGTTTGGGCATCAGACTATTTTCACCAACCTAAAACAAACACAATGAGAGCATTTGCATTAATGATTATTACGGCCGTACTGTTTACATCATGCGACCAGCGAGAAAAAGAACTAGAACAGAAGCTTCTTGAGATGGAGCAAACAGCATCTCAAAAAGACGAGGACTTGAATGCTTTCATCGACTCTTTTACAGCTATTCAAACCAATTTAGATAGCATTAAACAGCTTGAAGGAATTGTTACCGCAAGGGTGATTGAAAATCCAGAACAAAACTCCAATGTTGAAGACGCTATTGTTGAGGACATGTTACTTATATATGAGAACATGAAGCAAACTCGCGGGCAGATTGAGTCTTTAGAAGAGGAGCTTAACAGCAGCTCAATTGCTTCTAAAAAACTAAAGAAGCTTTTGGCTAATCTGAAAAAAGACATTATTGCCAAGGACAACGAGATTACCATGCTTAAAGAAGGTTTGGTTGAGGCGAATATTTACATAGATAAGCTGATGTCTAGCGTTGATAGATTGGCTCTTGAAAACGAGCGTAGAGTTCAAGTAATTCAGCAAAAGAATGTTGAGTTGCAAGCGAAAGAAGAAGAGATTCAGTCTGGCTATTGGATTGCTGGAAAAACCAAAGCGCTCAGAAACCAGAACGTTATTGACAAGGAAGGTGCTTTCTTAGGAATTGGTGGAGTTAAGGTTGTTTCTGAAGACATGAACCTAGAAGATTTAACTCAAATCAACATTCAGGAAGTAACCGAAATTGAATTGAGCGGTAAGAAACCAGAGTTGGTTACATCTCACCCAAAACACACTTACGAGTTTGTGATGGGCGAGAAAAACCAAGTAGAAAAACTTGTAATTGATGACCCAGACGCTTTCTGGCAAAACTCTAAGGTTTTGGTAATTGTGGTCAATTAAGTTGAAGATTAGAACTAATGTTTTGAAACTCCGAGTTTACGCTCGGAGTTTTTTTATGGACTTTCGTAATGAATAGCATCGAATGAACTCAATAGAATTCACCAACCGTTTTCTCATTTCTGAAGTAGAAAAGATGCACGCTGCTGAAGTAGAACTTCATCTGCTTGCCGCAATGGTACACGGAATTGAAACCGCTGGCGCCCTACTCGACTCGCTTCCTTTTAAAGCTAAAGGCCAAGGAAAAAAACGTTTCAACCTTGCGTTGCGAAAACTCTTTCCCAAGAGCTACGTTGCCGCAAACAAGCAAATGGATTTATACGGTCAGTTGCGCAGCCACATGGCGCATTGTATGCTACCAGCCAAGTGGATAATTGTAAAGAAATCGAATCCAGAATGTCATTTGCAATTTGACCAAAAGCTCCTGCAAATCAGTTTAGAAAGCTTTTATACCGATTACTGTGGCGCCATGCAATTGCTGGTAAAAAAACTAGAAGCTGGCGAGTTAAAAAACAAGAAGATTGCGTTCGATAACTTGAACACACTTTAGAAAGGCTTGCAGCTAGAAGCACTGAATCTAGCCTATGTCTAGCTAGCTACCGGCTTATTCTCTAGCCTGCTGGCGCGAAAAACACCAACCGCCAAAAACAAATGCAACAGCACAATAAACCTTAGCGAATGATGCATGAGTTGCGGTAAGTAATTCCAACCTAGAAGCAAGCCCAAGTAAAGCACAATCAGAAAAAGTGCGTAGTGCCCTGTCCATTTTGGGCGATTCTTTTTCATTATCGCGTAGCCAAAAATGGCGTTAGTTGGCAAGGCCCAAAGGATATTCCAGTTATAGTCGGCAGAAAAATGATTGGTAAAAAACCAAAGGAAAATCCCGTTGAAACCAATAAAACTGAAAACCATAAATACCAATCCTTCAAAAATTCTAGAAGACCATTTTGCAGCTCTAAACATGGTTACCAAAACTGCACTCAGCAGCAGAAAAACCATAAAAACTATCTTGGGAACAAACCAACTTTTGGGTTTAGAAACAGTGGCAGCTTCGAACGTAGTTTGCTTACGCTCTACAAGCGGAACTTTTTCGCCATTTCGCATTACAAAAGCATTGTCAAATGCCTTCTCCAATTCCTCTGGCAAATACATGTATTGAGATGTGGTGGCTGGTTGATCAATAATTGTCCCCAAACACAAATCAATACCTAAATCTCCCCAAGGCTGTTCTTTAAGAATGTACAAATCTGTAAGCTCGCGAATAGAAAGCCTCGGTTTCGACAAATGCGTTGAATCGAACTGAATTTCTCCATTTAAAGCATCTTGAATTACGTCTCTTGGCCGCGTAGAACAGTTATCGAAAAAGTAATCGTACAGGTAATCTTTGTTCTCGGGCTGAGCGTTCCAAAGCAATTTATCTAACAGCGCTTGTTTTTGAGGCAGCGTCAAATTCAGGTATTGCTCTCGTACCGATCGGTTATAATATTTATAGGCTCTTACAAAGTTTGAATAGCGGTTTGCCGCCAACATATACAGCGACCTGCCCTGAACAAAATTCCAGTAAAAGTTAGGTTGGTTAAAATCGAAGGTCCCGTAGTTGTAAACGGCATCGAAACCTAAGTTTGGGTCATGAATTCTGATTGCCGTATGGCCAAAAGCTTCGTAGAGTTCCTCTCCTGGTCCGCAGGTAACAAGCGTTACAATGCTTTCCTGAGTTAATTCAATCTCTTGTTGGGCAAACAAATTACCCGACAATAACATACCAAGGAGTACAAGAATCCGCTTCATTCGTCAAAAGTAAACTACCTGCCTAAAACGTGGAGATAACTGGCACGCAAGTTGCTTACGTGAATCACGTAATTAATTTAAATTTGCAAACCAAAATCAACCAAACAAAAACTAATGATTAAAGAATTTAAAGAGTTTATCAGCAAGGGCAATGTGCTAGAAATGGCAGTTGGTCTTATTATGGCTACGTACTTCGGAGCTATCATCAAATCGCTTGTTAAAGACATCATTATGCCGCCAATTGGAATGGCTATGGGCGGAATGGACTTTAACGATTTAAGAATGGTTCTTCAAGAGGCCGTTTTAGACGCTGAAGGAGTTATTACAACCCCAGAAGTTTCAATCATGTACGGAACATTCATCAATACAATCATCACTTTTATCATTGTGGCGTTCTGTATTTTCTTAGTTGTAAAAGGGTACAACAATATGAAGCGAAAAGAAGAGGCTGCACCTGCTGCTGCACCACCAGCTCCATCTAAAGAAGAAGTTTTATTAGGAGAGATTAGAGATCTATTGAAGAAGTAAAATTCTTCGATTAGTTAGGATGAAGGCCGTTCACGAAAGTGAGCGGCTTTTTTATTCCCTGACATTTCCATGACAAACCAAACAGTTGGCTGAACGATCTTCGCGCAGCGAAGTCAAAACGCTTCATGGAATTATTTAAAACCATAGCATTTACGCACAAAACTACCGAGTTGAAAGATATCGGTAAACTCCACATCCAAGATGATGAGCTGGAGAGTAGGCTTTCGCATTTAAAAACCAGTCTAGGACTAGACGAATTATTGTACGTTTCTACCTGTAATCGGGTAGAATTTATGATGGTTTCTAACCAGGATGTGGATGAGAGTTTCAGAAGAAAGTTCTTCGCAGCATTTAATCCAAAATGGTCTGAAGAAGATATTTCTTGGGCTGCCAACCACAGCCGAACTTTTGAGGGAGACAAATCGCTTCAGCATTTATTCTACGTTTCTAGCTCCATTGACTCTTTGGTAGTTGGAGAGCGAGAAATAATAACACAAGTCCGCGAATCGTACGAAAAGTGCAACGAGTTAAACCTAACTGGCGACCGCTTTAGGCTGCTAGTACGGTCTGCTATTGAAACCGCCAAAATGGTTTACACGCAAACTCAAATTGCCCAAAATCCGGTTTCGGTTGTTTCTCTTGCTTACCGTAAAATGCGTGAGGTTGAGTTTTCTCATCCGCCTAAAATTTTAATTATTGGCGCGGGGCAAACCAACCAGACAATGGGCCAGTATTTAAAAAAGGCTCCGTTTGATTCTGCCATCGTTTTTAACCGAACAATAGAGAAGGCTAATTCTTTGGCTGAGGTGCTTCATGGAGAAGGAAAATCGCTTGATGAACTTCAGAATTTCTCTGGCTCTTTTGATATTCTGATTAGCTGCACTGGCGCATCTCAACCCATAGTTAACAACA
>JBMYXX010000058.1:0-12159 GCA_049608805.1 Flavobacteriales bacterium
TGACAAACGAGGCACAAGAAAATCCGCATTTTTTCCGTGCTATCCGTGCTATCCGCGCTATCCGCGTCATCCGCGTTCCATTCCGAAGCATCCATAAAATCAGCACGGAAACTTCATTACCTCATTCCTTCACTTCTTCATCACTCCCCTATATCCCATAAATCACCCCATACTTCTCCTTGGCGTAATCCATAAAGTATTTCGAGTTTAAAGGCTCACCACTAATACGTTCGCACAATTCTTTTGAACTATAGAGCTTGCCATATTGATGAACATTTTCGCGTAACCAAGCCAGCAGGTTTTCCAAATAAGGCTTTGGATTAGCTGGGTCTAATTTGCCAATCTTTTTTTCTGCCGCAACATGAAATTGAGCCGCGTAAAAACTTCCTATAGAATAGGTTGGGAAGTACCCGATTGAACCATGACTCCAGTGAATGTCCTGCAATACACCTTCTGAATCATTCGGAACATCAACTCCTAAATACTCTTTGTATTTGGCATTCCAAGCGGCAGGAAGGTCAACTGCATTCAGCTTGCCCTCCATAATTCCCTTCTCAATTTCGTACCGAATAAGAATATGGAAATGATACGTCAGCTCATCCGCGTTTACGCGAATTAAACTCGACTCAACCTTATTCATAGCCTTAAAGAAATCTTCGGCAGAAACATTCTCAAATTGAGTTGGGAAAACCTCTTTCAATCTAGCAAATTTCCATTCCCAAAATGCTAAGGAACGACCAACGTTGTTTTCCCACAATCGACTCTGGCTTTCATGAATTCCCAGCGAAACCGCTTCTCCAGATGGCAAACCATATTCACTATCAGGCAAACCCTGCTCATACAAAGCATGACCACCTTCATGAATACAACTCCATAACATTTCATTAAAGGTTTCTTCTGAAACTCTTGTAGTTACGCGTACATCTGTTGCCGCGAAATTGATGGTAAATGGGTGGCTCGATACATCTTGTCTTCCGCCTTCAAAATCGTAACCCATATCCTTGAGCACCTCAATCCCGAAATCCCATTGCTTATCGTGATTGAAATACTGGTCCATGAAGCCAGCTTCAACTTGTGGTTTGCTTTTAATCGCATCCAATAACGGTTTCAAATCCTTCTTGACGCCATCAAACAGAACGTCTAATTCGGCAACGGTGCAGTCTGGTTCAAACTCATCGCAAAGCGCGTCATAAGGATGTGCGTCATAACCAACTATTTCGGCTTCTTTTCGCTTCAGGTCAATCACTTTTTGCAGATAAGGAGCATAAAGACCGAAGTCGTTTTCTTCCTTCGCTTTTTGCCAATGGAAGAATGCTTCGCTAGTAGCTCGGCTCATGTCCTCCACAAACTTGGCATCGAACAACGTTTTGCGCTTCAAATCCTTAGCCGTGTGCTTAATATTCGAAGCCTGTTTCGCATCATTCGGAAGATTCTCCGCCAGCTCATCTACCAGCTTTTTCAATTCAGGGTCAGTCGCTTTCATGTGTGCCACCTTCGAAAGCGTGCCTATTTGCTGTGCCCTCCGCGCATGACCTTTTGCCGGCATATACGTCTCCAAATCCCAATGAAGCAAGCCAGTTGCGTGTGCGATATCCGATATTTCCGAAAGCGATTCTTTGTATTGTGTGTATTTGTCCATTGTTGTTTTTGAAATTCGACACCCAAATTGGATTGCGAAAGTAACAGTCCGAAACAACTCTGCGGCCGATGGGTTATTTTCGTGACCCCATAAAATCCAACCACCATGAGCAAGGACAAAGCAAACGGAGCTAAAGCGTTAATCGATACGCTGACAAATGCAGGAATCGACACCTGTTTTACCAATCCTGGAACGTCAGAAATGCACTTCGTTGCGGCATTAGATAATTCTGAAATGAAGGCCGTTTTAACCCTTTTTGAAGGGGTGGCAACAGGAGCAGCCGATGGTTACGCTCGTATTGCGGGTAAGCCTGCCGCAACACTCTTGCACCTTGGTTGCGGATTAGGAAACGGCCTCGCCAACTTGCACAACGCACGAAAAGCACGCGTACCAATGATTAATATTGTTGGAGATCACGCCAAGTACCACGTTCAGTACGATGCGCAGTTGCAATCGGACATCGAAACCGTTGCGCGCAACTGTTCTAAATGGGTCAAGACATCGCAAGAAACAAGCGAGATTGGCGCAGATACTGCAGAAGCCATCAAAGTGGCTACCAGTGCTCCAAACCAAATTTCAACGCTTATTCTTCCTGCCGATGTTTCGTGGGGAGAAGGCGGCACGGCATCTACCGATTTCTCTCAGCCAGAACCTCCAATTGCTGCAGACGATACCATCAACAAGATTGCCGAAGTACTGAAAAAGTCAGGCAAGAAAGTGGCCATTCTATTGGGTAGAAGAGTCATTTTAGAAGATGGTTTGATGATGGCTTCTAAGATTTCAGAAACTACAGGAGCTAAGCTTTTCACAGAAGTATTTCCTACACGATTGCAGCGCGGAGCAGGCTTGCCAAATACGGAGCGCATCGGCTACTTAGCCGAAATGGCTTCGGTACAATTAAGTGGTTACGACCATTTGGTTTTGATTGATGCAAAAGCGCCCGTTTCATTCTTCGCTTATCCAGGAAAGAAAAGCTACTTGGTGCCAGATGACTGCGAGTTGCACAATCTGGTGAAGTTGGAAGAAGACGCATTAAAGAGTTTGGAAGCTTTGGTTAAAGCCGTAGGCGCAGAAAATACCGCTCCCAAATTGCAAGAAGCGAAGCGTCCAAAACTAGGTTCTGGAAAATTGAATGCCGAGAAAATTGCCATGGCAGTCGGAGCGTTACTTCCAGAAAACGCCATCATTTCTGATGAGGCACAAACTTCTGGTTTGAAGATTCCGAGCAACACGGTTGGTTCTCCAAAACATGATTTACTTACGCTTACAGGTGGCGCCATCGGACAAGGTTTACCTGTGGCGGTTGGGGCGGCAATTGCCGGAAGAAACCGGCCTGTGTTGGCTTTGGTGGGAGATGGTTCTTCCATGTACACCATTCAGTCGTTGTGGACTATTATGGCCGAAAAACTAGACGTAACCACCGTGGTAATGAACAACGGTTCGTATGCTATTCTGAATATAGAATTGGAGCGAGTAGGAGCGGAGAAGGCTGGGCCAAAAGCCAAAGCGCAACTAGATATTTCTCAACCGGAAATTGACTTTGTTTCCATCGCCAACGGAATGGGAATGCCAGCGGAGCGAGTTAGAACCGCTGAGGAATTCAATAAAGCGCTAGAAAATGCTTTCAGAGAGCCAGGCCCACATTTGATTGATGCGATTGTGCCGAGCGAGTATGAAGGGTTTAAACTGAAGGCATTGCCTTATTTGCTGAACTCATTGGATAAAATCCCTACGCCAATAGCCAAGGCATTGAAGAAAAAATTGGCTCCGTAATTCCCACTTTATAAAGGGGGTGTCGAGGTACGAGACGGGGGGTAGATGAAGTTATGCTGAACTTGTTTCAGCATCTATTTATAGAAAAGAGATTCCTCCTTCCTCGGAATGACAAATGAATAGTTACCGGTTTTGCTAGTTGTCACCCTGACGAAGGAAGGGTCTCTCGAAGAATCCGTCTACGGACTCTTCTTCCGTACAAACTGAACGGCCACACTCAACCAAGCGGCCACCAGAATCAATCCGCCAATGGGCGTGGCTAAACCAATCGCTTTCACGCCCTCCATTCCATGAACCGGAATAGTGGAAAGCAAGAAGATAGAACCGGAGAAAAACAGAATTCCAACGGCAAAAAGCCAAAGCGAAGCTTTCAGGTTTACATCAAATTGTTTGGAAAGAAGTACACAGCCCGCAATAGCAAATATGTGCCACATCTGATACCGAACGCCAGTTGCAAAACTGTTTAGTTGTACCGCATCTAACGTGTTTCTTAATGTGTGAGCTCCAATGGCGCCAAGAATAACGGTTACCGCTCCTAGTATTGCAATGAAAATAATCCAGTTTCGCATAGTGCGAAGTTAGTGAAGAGCGAATAGTGAGAAAAGCCACTAGAATAACGCGCGTCATTGCGAGCGGAGTTTACGAAGCGCGGCAATCTCCTGCTTGAGATTGCTTCGTCCTTGGTCCTCGCAATGACGTTAGTAGTACCCAATCTCAGGCGTAAGCGCCACTTTGCTTCGCATAAATGTTCCTGTGCCGAATGCCACTTCTTTTCCTTCATCATTATAAATTGTGGCTTCTGCAATGAGTATGTTTTTAGTCTGTGATTTCAATTTTCCGATTGCCTTTATTTTTCCGGAAGCAACTGGTCTAATAAGGCTAACGTTGAACGAAGATGTAAGTAAGAAAACATCCTCAATTACCGAGTTTGCTGCAAAGTAAGCCGCATCATCTAATAGCTTGAAATACACAGCTCCGTGCATAGCATTTCCTGCATGATGATATTTTTCCTCAATGGTTAAACCAACTTCTGATTCTCCCTCCGATATGTTAATTGTAGTTGTCTCGAACATCAGTTTCTGGATGTTGGCAACTAGGTACATTCGCTCGAGTTTTTGGAAGTGTGATTGGGTGAGATTAGTCATTGCTGATTGTATTGTTTACCTCCTTGTTAGGCAAAGAATGATTGCTGTATTTTACCAGAAAATTGACCAGATTCCGTTTTCGAAATCACTCGAAATAAATTGAAAACAGGAATGTTTTCGACTTTAAACTTTGAATGGAATTGGTGAAAACAGTTTGGTCTTCAACCAGCAGGTTGTTTAGTCCAAAGGCCATTCTAACCTCGGTTGATAGTTTGAAATATTCGAGATAAAAATCAACGCCAACACCTAAATCCCACGTGTAATCTTCTCGCTTTAGCTTCAGGATTACCTCGTCAGATTCAACTTCTTCTTTGGTAGCCATGTCGTATTGAAACTTACCTCCAGCAATGAGGTAAACACGCCAATTGTTAATTCTGCGAGAACGAAACTTGAAATAAAGTGGCACTTCTAGATAAACTGAATTGACTGTCTTTTCGTAGAAAACAGGAACCGTGTCTCGTTCATATAAGGTGTATTCCATGGTTCTCCCCGCAAAAGAAATCCCTGGGATAAATCGCAGGTTAAAGTGCTCTCCCAACCGCATATCCGAAACGATGCCTAAGTTGAATCCTACCGCGCCTTTTGGTTCTACTACAAACACGGAATCGAGCGACTGAATGTTGGCCACGTTCTTTACGGCTAGGTCGGCATAGTTGACGCCAAGCGAGAACCCGAAGTGAAACATCTTCCTATCGTACTTGGTAAGATTGAGTTGTTTCTTTTCCTTGAATTTTAACGGAAATTGTGCGTTGGATTTCAGCGATGCCGTTAACACCACAATGACCAACACCAACGTGCGAATTATATGTTTGACGAACGATTGCAAATCAGGCTTTTACGCCAGTATATAAGCTACAGATGCCAAACGTCAAGGCTTTGGAAGTGTTGCGTTGAAAGCCCGCTGCAGCCATAACTTTCTTAAAATCTTCTCCGTCTGGAAAAGCATTTACCGACATTGGTAAGTACGTATAAGCCGAGTCGTCTTTAGAAAGCATTTTTCCGAACAAAGGCAGAATATTATTGAAGTAAAACCCAAACAATTGCTTGATTGGGAACTTCTTTGGCGTTGATAATTCGAGGATTACCAATTTTCCTCCTGGTCGTAAAACGCGATTTATGTCTGTCAGACCTTTCTGAAGGTTTTCAAAATTTCTCACCCCGAATGCAACGGTAGCTGCATCGTAAGTATTGTCTTCAAATGGCAGATTCTCAGAATCGCCAACAACCATTTCTATTGTTTTCGATAGGTTTTTCTTGGCAATTTTCTCTTTCCCGAGTTCGAGCATCCCTACAGAAATATCAACGCCTGTAATTTTTTCTGGCTTCAAACTCATTGCTTCTATAGCAAAATCACCCGTTCCAGTTGCTACATCAAGAATTTTCTTTGGCTGAATTTCCTTTAGCTGCGCGATGGCTTTCTTACGCCAAATAATGTCGATTCCCATTGAAAGAGAACGATTGAGGAAATCGTACCGATGCGCGATATTATCGAACATGGTCGCAATTTGCTTGGTCTTGGAACCTTCCTCGCTGTACGGTTTTACAGCTTCTGCTTTATTCTCGATTGTACTCACAGTTTTCTTTTCGATTTTAACCGTTTACAAGTGCAATTAGTTCGCTTGCTGAAACAGAAGATTGCTCTCCTGTAGTCATATTCTTCACGCCAATCTTGCCGCTTTCCATTTCGTCTGTTCCAACCATAGCTACAAATGGAATAGCATTGTTGTTGGCGTAGGTCATCTGCTTTTTCATCTTGGCACTATCAGGGTAAAGCTCCGTGTTTATGCCTGCTTCGCGAAGTTGCTTGCAAAGATTTAAGCAATAAGCAGCTTCTTCCGCTCCAAAGTTGACGAAGAACACTTGCGTGCTATCTGACGTGAATTCTGGAAACAAATTGGCCGCTTCGATTACATCATAGATTCTATCAGCACCAAAAGAAATTCCAACACCAGAAACGTCTTTCATTCCGAAGATTCCAGTTAAATCATCGTACCGTCCGCCTCCAGAAATACTGCTAGAAAGTGTTCCTTCAATATTAGAACGCACCTCGAAAATAGCACCAGTATAGTAGTTCAATCCGCGTGCAAGCGTGAGGTCTAGCTCCAATTCTGTTTTACCAGAAATGAGATTTTGTGCTGTTTCCAGAACTTCAGAAACTTCCTCAATGCCTTTTTGGCCCGTTTCGTTTTCCCCGAGGTAAGACTTTAGGAAATCCAGTTTTTCGGCTGTGTTTCCTTGAAAGCGAAGAAGGGGTAATAACTTCTCGATTGAAGCATCAGAAATGCCTCGTTCTTTCAACTCATTGCAAACCTTCTCTTCTCCAATCTTATCGAGTTTATCAAGTGCAACGGTAATATCAATAAAAGCATCTGGTGCTCCGATTACTTCTGCAATAGCGGCAAGCAATTTTCGGTTGTTAATCTTCACCGTAACTGGAATGTTCAGCTTTGAGAATACCTCATCGGTTACCTGAACCATTTCCACTTCATTCAAAAGTGAATTGCTTCCAATGACATCAATATCGCATTGGTAGAACTCTCGATAACGCCCTTTTTGTGGTCTATCCGCTCTCCATACTGGCTGAACCTGATAACGCTTAAAAGGAAAAGTAATCTCATTTCTGTGCTGAACTACGTATCGTGCAAAAGGAACGGTTAAATCATAACGAAGGGCCTTTTCACTTACAGCCTTACCCAATGCAACCATATCCTTGGATGATAATGCATTCTCAGAAGCTCCTTTCAGGAAATCTCCTGAGTTCAGAATCTTGAAAATCAACCGGTCACCTTCATCGCCATATTTACCCATCAGAGTTTCGGAATTCTCCATTGATGGAGTCTCGATTGGCTGGTAACCATACTTCTTGAAAACGCTTTTAATCGTTTCAAAAATGTAATTCCGCCTCACCATTTCGGCAGGAGAAAAATCGCGTGTTCCCTTTGGGGTGTTGAGTTTAATAGCCATTAGCTTTTAGGTGTTAGCCGTTAGCCAACAAGTTTTCGGTACTTAATTCTCTTCGGCCCAGTATCTCCCAAACGCTTCTTGCGGTTCTCTTCGTAATCAGAATATCCACCTTCGAAATAATATACTTGAGAGTCGCCTTCAAACGCTAAAATGTGCGTGCAAATTCTGTCCAAGAACCAGCGGTCGTGAGAGATAATTACCGCGCAACCAGCAAAGTTTTCTAGTCCTTCTTCTAGTGCTCGAAGTGTGTTTACATCAATATCGTTGGTCGGCTCATCCAGCAACAAAACGTTCGCTTCTTGCTTCAAAGTCATTGCCAAATGCAATCGGTTTCTTTCACCACCAGAAAGCATTTCCACTTTCTTTCCTTGGTCTCCTCCTCCAAAGTTGAATCGAGAAACGTAAGCCCGAGAGTTCAATCGTCTTCCGCCCAATTCAATTTCTTCTGTTCCACCAGAAATGGTTTCCCAAACAGTTTTATTTGGGTCGATATCTTGATGTTGCTGATCTACATAGGCAACCTCAACCGTTTCTCCCACTTTGAATTCGCCTTTATCAGGCGTTTCCAGTTCCATTATCATTCTGAAAAGTGTGGTTTTACCCGCACCGTTTGGTCCAATAATTCCAACAATTCCGTTTGGTGGCAAAGAGAAGTTCAATCCTTCATAAAGTAGTTTGTCACCAAACGCTTTCGATACATCAATCGATTCAATCACATTGGTTCCCAAACGAGGTCCGTTTGGAATGAAAATCTCCAGTTTCTCGTCTTTCTGTTTCGTGTCTTCGCTCAGCAATTTGTCGTACGCACTCAAACGCGCTTTGCTCTTGGCTTGCTTCGCTTTCGGACTCATTCGAACCCATTCAAGCTCTCGCTCCAATGTTTTTCTACGCTTACTTTCTTGCTTTTCTTCAGCCTTAAGCTTCTTGCTTTTCTGGTCTAACCAGCTACTGTAGTTTCCTTCCCACGGAATACCTTCTCCACGGTCCAATTCAAGAATCCAACCAGCAACATTATCCAAGAAATATCTATCGTGCGTAATGCCGATTACGGTTCCCTTGTACTGTTGTAGGTGCTGCTCTAACCAATCAATACTCTCTGCATCCAAGTGGTTGGTAGGCTCATCCAATAGAAGAATGTCTGGCTCTTGAAGAAGTAAACGACAAAGTGCTGTTCTACGCTTTTCACCTCCAGAAAGTGTACTCACCAATTGGTCATCTGGCGGGCAACGCAGAGCATCCATTGCGCGCTCTAGTTTGTGGTCTAATTCCCAACCACCTAGTTGTTCAATCTTTTCAGAAAGTTCACCTTGCTTTTCGATGAGTTTCGCCATTTCGTCATCACTCATCGGATCGGCAAACTTGGCGTTTACGGCATCGTACTCCTTCATCACATCGGCAACTTCTGCCGCGCCTTCCATCACAATTTCCTTAACCGTTTTGTTCGGGTCTAATTGTGGTTCTTGCTCAAGGTATCCAACCGAATATCCTGGTGAGAAAACCACATCGCCTTGGTAGCTTTTTTCAACCCCAGCAATAATCTTTAGTAGCGTTGATTTACCCGATCCGTTAAGACCGATGATACCAATCTTGGCCCCGTAGAAAAAGGATAGGTAAATGTTGTTTAGAACCTTTTTATTGTTGGATTGAAACGTTTTGCTCAACCCAACCATTGAGAAAATAATCTTCTTATCGTCTGACATAGCTATAGTAATTGGGGCGCAAAGGTAACAAGACCATAAGAGGAAATGAACCCGATTTTGGTCTGAATTTTTGGATGAGAAAATGTTGAAAGAATCCTTGTTTTTATACCGTTTTGGTCAATTGCAAAAGATGTGGATTGAATACCTTGCGGCACGTTTTAACGTCCAGATTTGGCTAGGGTAAGAGAAAATTCGTACGGAATACCAATGCGCTTTTTGAACGCGATTATTGGCGGATTGCAGCTTCTTGGTATTACGCCAAAACGGTTGGATGCAGATGTCATTACCAAAAAAGCAATGGGCAGAACGGGCTTGTCTGATTTGGGGAGTGGCGTGCATGTGCCCGGAATGATGGAGCTTGTAAAAGCGGTTAATAATTCGCCAGTAACCAATTTCGGAAAGCTTTCTTCAACTGGATTTGGCGTTGATGCCTTGACTAATCGATTGAGGTTGATTGATCATCTGAAAGCCAATCCGCAGATTAGAAAGAATGAGATTAAGAGGCCGATTTTTATTGTTGGCTTTCCGCGTACTGGAACAACTTTGCTGCAAAACCTACTTCATCTTTCTGATGATTATAGAGCACTTCCGTTTTGGGAAATCACCAATCCAATTCCAAGACATTCGGTACCCGAAAAGGACATTGCCAAACGCCACAGAATTACCAAAGGCCGATTGGCGATTGCCAATTTTGTGGTGCCAGAGATGAAGTTTATTCACGAAGTAAGACACGATTCTTTGGAGGAATGTTGGCCGTTGATGATTAGTCAATTCACCGTTTCTAATTGGGATATGACGGGCAGATGGCCAGGTTACGGAGAGTGGATGTTGCAGCACGATATGAAGCCTTCGTATCAAGAATACAAGGACTTTCTGCGCATAATGGTTGAGCGCGTTCCAGACAAACAATTGATACTTAAATGCCCAGACCACATGTGGTATTTAGATGATTTGTTGGAGGTTTTTCCGGATGCTTGCATTGTTTGGACGCACCGTGACCCAAGCAGAAGCATACCGAGTTACTGCAGTTTGGCGTCTCTGAATTGGCGCTTGTTGTACGGAGAGTTTAAGTCGAAAGACTTAGGGCCATATATTGAGGAGCGGTTCTTAACTGGGATTAATCGCGCGCTGGAAGTGCGAGAAAAACTTGGAGAAGATAAGTTCTTAGATGTGAACTTCAACGAGCTTCTTGATGACCCAATAAAAGCAGTGAATAAGATTACATCGCACTTTAATCTGAACGCGGTAAGCGAAACAAAAATGCAGGAATATCTTGATACAGATAGACCTGATAATCGGGGAAAACACAAGTACACCGCAGACCATTACGGTATTGATAGAGAGAAAACGCAAGCAACCTTCAAGCATTACACGGATAGGTTTGGTGTCTCAGTCAGTTAATAAATTGAGTTCAGATTGCTACATTCGTAAGCGTTAATTAACGCCTTATGTCAGAAGCAAATCAGCAGCGTTTTCTAGAAGTTTTTCAGTCACTTTTTCAGGTTGATGCTGGTTCAATTCAAGCAACCACCGTTTTTCGAGATTTAGAAGAATGGTCTTCTATGCAAGCGTTAATTGTGATTGCGGCCATAGATGAGCATTTTGGTGTTACCGTAGCTGAACGAGACTTTCGCGAAGCAAAAACTGTAAACGATTTGTGCCAAATTACGCTACAGAAATAGCATGTCTGTGCTGAAGGGGAGCGGAGTTGACCTAGTTGGTCTTTCGGTGGTTGTACCGAAAAATCGGGAAGACAATCAAGAGTTGAATTTGCTTTCTGAAAAAGGAAAGTCTGAAATCATAAATCAGGTTGGAATAAGGTATCGTCATGTTGCCAAGGATAATCTTACAGCTTCTGACTTATGCTGCAAAGCAGCAGAAAACCTGTTGTCTAAATTGGGTTGGAGTGTCGAAGAAGTTGGGCTTCTTGTGTTTGTTACCCAAACTCCCGACCACATTGTTCCTGGCTCTGCTACTCAAATTCAGCACAAATTAGGAATGGATTTCAGCAGCATGGCGTTGGATATTAATCAGGGTTGCGCTGGGTACGTTTATGGCATGTCTGCGTTAACGGGGGTAATGCGGGCTTATCAAATTCCGAAAGCACTATTGCTTGTTGGCGATACCATTACCAAATTGGTTTCTGATGATGATCAAGCGCTCAAACCAATCTTTGCCGATGCTGGTTCTGCAACCGCTTTTGAACTGAATGAAGATGGTACGGAAATGAATTTCGAACTTGGTTCTCGCGGAGCAGATTACAAGGCGATTTACGTTCCGGATGGTGGTTTTCGGTCGCCTAATCAAGACGGAATAGAATCAGCTAATTCGCTCAATATGAACGGCCAGGCAGTCTTCACTTTTGGTCTTTCAACAGTGGCTACCAGCATTACATCTTTGCTAGATGCTACCAGCGTAAAGCCAGATGAAATTGATTTCTTGGTTTTGCATCAAGCCAATCAGCTTTTGAATAAATCGATTGTTCGTAAGGCAGGATTTAATCCCAATCAAGCACCAAGTTCGTTGTGCGATTTTGGTAATACAAGTTGCGCAACAATTCCTGTTACGCTGGCTTCTCAACTCTCTAATCAACTTCAAAATCAGCATCTCAAATTGATGCTTACAGGTTTTGGTGTTGGATTGTCTTGGGGTAGTGTAATTTTGGAAACCAACAAAATTGCTTGTACCCAGATAGAGTATTTGTGAAATCCACGGTTGACATAACGGTAGTAATTCCAGTTTTTAATTCAATTGAAACACTGAAACCAGTTTACGACCGTACGGCTAAAACGCTGGGCGGATTGAATAAATCCTTCGAGGTTTTGTTTGTGGAAGATGGGGGACCCCTAGAAAGTTGGAAGGAGCTGAAGTCGATTAAAAAGGCTAATCCAGATACGGTTACGTTAATCCGATTAGGAAGGAATTACGGCCAAAATGC
>JBMYXX010000059.1:0-12111 GCA_049608805.1 Flavobacteriales bacterium
CTCTACCTCAAGTTTTTGTTCCTTAATTCCGTGAATTGCAAAAAGTTCCTTCGTCCAGGTAACGGAGTTGTCTGTTGGGTTTAAAGTCCAGCTACCAATTTTAGCAATTTGCTGCGCTGATTTTAAAGATGCTTCACTCTCTTCTAAGCTAGTCCTAGCCTGAACAGACTCGGTAATGTCCTGAACAGAGCCCATTAAGGCAGTAGGTTCCCCAGCCTCGTTTGTAATAAAGGAACTGTGAACCCTTAGGTGGACCACTTTACCATTGTCTGGCCGAAAAATTCGATACTCAAACAAGGTTGGTGCAACGGACTGTGTTATTTGGACATACGCATCTAAATAATGGTCTTTATCCTCTGGATGAATGTGTTTAATGTAACTCTCGTGAGAAATGTCCGCACCTAGCTCAAACCCTTTGATTTTGTACATGTTTCGCGACCATACGGGAGTCTGTGTTGCAATGTCAAATTCAAAACTTCCACTATGTCCAAGCTCTTCTCCTATGGCAAGTAAGTGTTCGTTTCGTTCTACTCTAAGTTGGGCCTGAATTGTATCGGTAATATTTTCGATAAATAGTACAGCACCTCCAACAGCACCTTCAGAAGTGTACCATGGGTTCATCCTCCAACGGAGTATTTCTGAAGACCCGTTTGAGCGCATCATTGTCTCACTATTAGACTCGTGGGTCTTTCCTCCCAATACCTCTTGGTGAATTTTTTTCCAGTGTTCAGGAAGCTCGGGAACAATATCATAGTGATTGTTTCCTATCAACTCCTTTTCTTTTCTGTTTTCATGTTTTAACCAAGCATCACTAACTACCAGATAATTCATCTGCTGATCAAACATGGCCACCGCAATTGGTGTGTTTTTCACCATATTTCTCAGCGATTCTTCACTTGTCTTAAGTCGAGATTCACTTATCTTAAGTTCTAACTGTGTTTTGTATCGCTGTAAAGCCTTCTTAATGGCAACGGGAAGTCGTTTTAAGGTTGAATGCTGAACGTAGTCTTCAATGCCTTCGCCCAAAAGGTCGATGGCAATATCTTCTGAAAGGTCGAATGCTAGGAGAATAAACGGGGCATCAACACCCGCTTTTTTAGCAATGCCAAGTAGTTTAATGGCATTTGTTCCTTTTAGGCTATACGGGCTTAAAATTACATCTGGCTCAAAAGTGGCTAATGCATCTTGGTACTGCTTTTCGTTCTTAACCACCTCTTGTTCAAACAGCATATCTACATCGCGGAGCTCTATCAACAGAGCGTCTGTCTCCGCGTGGAAATCCTCAACAATTAGAATACGAATAGGAACAGTTTGCTTCAAGCAATTCGGGTTTCAAGACATTAGTACTTACAGATCGTGATATGGGTTTCATGTTTTTGCTCACAAGACCTATTTTTGACCACCTTAATACTAAACAATCTTACTTATGAAGACATTAATTATTTCTGTTCTAGCTGTTTTTGTCTTGAGTTTTGGCGATTTAGAACAAATAAAAATTGGAGACACAGCTCCGAAAGCTGATTTGAAAATGGAATCTGTTGACGGGAAGAAATCATCTCTTTCAGATTTGAAAAAAGAAAATGGGCTTTGCGTAATTTTCTCATGCAACACTTGCCCGTATGTAATTGGTTGGGAAGACCGTTACAATGAAATTGAAGCTGCTTGCGCGAAAAACAACGTTGGTTTTGTGCTTGTAAATTCAAACGAAGCAAAGCGTGAAGGAGCAGATAGCATGAGCGAAATGCAGGCTCACGTTAAGGAAAAGGGCTACGGGAACTACGCGTATGTGGTTGACGCCAACCATGTAGTTGCAGATGCTTTTGGCGCAACAAAAACGCCTGATGTTTTCCTTTTTAATGGGAAAATGGAATTGGCCTACAAAGGAGCTATTGACGATAACATGAAGGAAAAAGACAGCGTGAAAGAGCCGTATTTGAAGAACGCAATTGGTAAAATGGTTGCTGGAGAGAAGGTTAATCCAGCCTCAACCAAGGCAATTGGTTGCAGCATCAAGCGTGTTAAATCATAGAATCGTAGAGACGCGATTTATCGCGTCTAAAACTATAACCCCAATTCTTTGAGCTTGCTTTCAAGCTCACCTTTTTCAAAAGACCCTTCATGAAAATGGCGGGTCTTTTTTTGTTTGTTGATGAAAATGGTTGCTGGGATTGCACCGCTCCATTTATCGCTAACGCGAGGAATCCATTCGTTCGGGTTGCTCTCATCAAGAAGTAAAACCTCACTTCGGATTTGTTTTCTTTCCATAAATGGAAGCACTTTGGATTCGAGGTTCTCCACGAAGTCTAAAGTCACCAAAAGCACTTCGAATTTCTTTTCAGAATTATTTGCGCCAAGCGTTTCAAAGAATGGAAGTTCTTTTACGCATGGGCCACACCATGTTGCCCAAAAGTTGACAATAAAGGTGGTGTCAGCACCTTTCTCAAGCCGCTCATCTAGTTGGTCCAAATCAATCACAGGAACACTTTGCGCTTGTACTACAAAAGCACTAAAACTCAGAACAAAAACTGCTATTGCACTACGAATCATTCTATTTAGCTGAGTTGTAATCTTCATAAAGCAAACGTGTCATACCATCCGAAAGGCCGAATTGAGGAACGATGATATCTTTGATTTTGGCACGCTTCATAATGGCTCTAAATATCTCGCAAGCTGGTACAATTACATCAGCTCGGTCGGCATTCAAACCAAGTTTGGTAATTCGCTCGTCATAGGTCATTTCGCGCAGCATAACATGCTGTTTTTTAAGCTGTTTGCGGCTCATTGGTTCACCTCCAACAATCTCAGACATTTTATACAATTTGTTGATGTTTCCACCAGAGCCAATGCCATCTAACTTGCCCAAGCCTTTTGTGTTTTCCTCAACCCAGTTTAGCAGCTTCTCCCAATAGGCTGGCTCAACCTTATTGTTGAGTAATCGGATGGTGCCAATCCTAAACGAGCGGCTTGCAATAGGCTTGTTGTTGCTAAAAACGGTGAGTTCGGTACTGCCGCCACCAACATCAATGTAGAGGTAGCTTCGGTCTTTAAATAACTGTTCTTCAAAGTGGTTAGAGAAAATTATATCGGCCTCTTTCTTACCCTGAATAATCTCAATATCTATTCCAGCAACCTCAGAAATTTCTTCTACCAGTTCTTCTCCATTTGTGGCATTTCGCATGGCAGAAGTAGCGCAAGCGCGATAAGAAACCACACCATGAACATCTAAAAGCAGCTTGAAAGCACCCATGGTTTGAACCATTTTTTGCCGCTTTTTTTCGCTGATGAAGCCGTTTACAAACACATCTTCTCCCAACCTAATGGGAACTCGAACCAAAGACGATTTCTTGAATATAGGACCTGCCTCAGATTCGTGAACGTTTGTAATTAGCAAGCGCACCGCATTCGATCCAATATCTATGGCCCCAAACTTCATTAAAGTTCTTTCGGAATGAGTTTGAAAAGCTGTTTTCCTTCGGCTGATTTTATCTCGCTCCAACTATCAATTGGTAACTCAATGGCCACCGTTCCGCAGGTTGGTAAATTGAACAATTGCTCTTCTTGTAGTTGGTTAATCAAAGCTGTAAGTCCTGGGTTGTGCCCAAAAAACAGCACCGTTTCATTTTCGTCTGGAATAACCGACAAGGCTTGTAGCAATACAGAAACAGAAGCCTCGTAAATCGAACTTTCCGTAGCAATTCTATCCAACGGAAAAGCCATGTTGGTTGCAATAATTATGGCCGTGTCAAGAGCTCTAACAGCGGGACTTGAAAGAATTAAATCAGGTTCAATTCCTCGTTTCGTAAGTTCTGAAGCAACGCTAAAAGCATTGTTTACGCCTCGCTGCTTTAACGGCCGATGGTAATCCTTTAAATCTGGGTGTTTCCAGCTAGATTTTCCGTGCCGAATGACAACAAGTGTTTTCATTCGTTTGTAAAGTTTAGCACGTCTTCGCTTTCCTTCAAATAGGTTTGAAGGGATGCTTTTGATTCTGCCGAGTTCAAGCCTAAAAGCGAAGTCAATTCGGCATTCAACGCTTCGGCATATTTATCTGCTACTGGTTTCTCAAAATATAAACGTCCCGTTCTGCGGATGAGAAAATCAGATAGCTCGGCTATCATTTCATTCTCTGCGGAATATTTCAATTCTGCAAGAAGAATGGCTAGTGTTCTATCCGAGTTTTTCCAATCAATTGTCTTAATAATTTGCGATGCATTGCTGCCATATTTATGGAACAAACCATGCAGTTGTTCTTCAGATAAATCGGTTTCTCCAATCTCAGAAATAAAGGCTTTAAAACTGTGGTATAATCCTCCAGAAAGTTTTCTGCTGGATGAACGTGAAAGCCCAAACGAGCGTTTTTCTTCAACTTCTAATTGGCGAAAAGCAAGGTCAACGGTTCGCTCAGCCATCTTACGATAGCCCGTTAGTTTTCCTCCGGCAATGCTGATTAAACCATGCTCAGAAATAAATATTTCGTCCTTCCTAGATAGCTCCGAAGGCGATTTTCCATCTTCATGAATTAGCGGCCGCAACCCAGCCCAAGTTGACTGAACATCAGCCCGAGTTAATGGCTCAATATCGAACGCGTTATTGGCAGCATTAAGCACATAATCCACGTCAGATTCGGTCACATGCGGACGCTCGACATTCTCTGTATAAGTCGTGTCAGTAGTACCAACATAAGTGGCTCCATCGCGCGGAATCGCGAAAATCATTCTACCATCCGCAACATCGAAGTAAACCGCTTGGCGTAATGGGAACCGTTCACGGTCAAAAACTAAATGAATGCCCTTCGTCAGATGCAGCCTTTTGCCTTTTACTTCGGCATCTTTACCACGAATGCGGTCAACCCACGGGCCAGCAGCATTAATAGTTCGTTTTGCTTTTATTTCAAAGGCTTCTCCGCTTCGCAAATCTTTCACTTTTGCTCCAGAAATATGCTTTTTCTTGTAGATAAACTCTTCGAATTTGCAATAATTGAGCAAGGCAGCGCCATCCTCTGCAGCGGTTTTAGCCACTTCAATTACAAGACGCGCGTCATCACTTCGGTATTCCCAATACACAACGCCTGCCTCTAATCCCTTTTGCTTCAAAAGAGGTTCGCGTTTCAATGTTTGCTTTCGGTCGAGAACCGATCTTCGTTCGCTCCGTTTTACGCCAGCTAACCAATCGTAGGTGTAAATCCCTACGGATGCAGAGGCTTTTCCGAATGAACCGCCATCTGTAATTGGCAGCAGCATTTTTTCGGGAATAACCAAATGCGGTGCGTTATGATAAACGGTTTTTCGCTCATGGCCCACTTCGCGAACCAAGGCAAATTCTAATTGCTTCAAATAGCGCAATCCACCATGTATGAGTTTGGTGCTGCGGCTGCTCGTTCCTGCGGCAAAATCCTGCTTCTCAACCAATGCTACTTTCAACCCACGCCCTGCTGCATCTAACGCAATTCCAACACCCGTAATTCCGCCTCCAATTACAAGAATATCAAATGTCTCCTTTTGGAGATTCTTAATGGTTTCAGTACGATTTTTAGCAGAAAACATGTCGTGGTTTGAGGCTGCGAAGGTAGCGGTTCGTTTGCTTTTATTCAGTTCAAACCTTTATTGTTTGGAGGGACTTGAAGCAGGCTCTAAACTTATATTTTCGTCACCTACTTGATAAGGCAAGTAAGTAATGATAAACTGGAACATTTCGTCTGTAGTTTTCATGTCTCGGTTCACCGGTTCAACCACTGTTTTTGGTGGGTCGTAAGGGTTATTCGGGTTATCCAGCGTGTTATCATAAACGCCTTCGGCATGAATGATGGAGCCTTTCGGAATCTTCAACATCTCGTGAAACGTATAGAAATACTGCCATCTAAAATCCCATTTTGGGATAGAAATAAGCGGAATTTCTTCTCCGCTAGGAGTGGTAGCCCAAGCTTTAAAACTCCGTCCAATCAAATGCATATGCGGATTGATGGTAAGTAATGAAACATCTTGTGGAACGGTAAAATTGGTTTCAACTTTCATAACCTCATCTGGTGGAACCACCAACGGTGGAACCACTTCAGAAATACCTAATGTACCAAGCATCCATTCCTGAACAGGGCGTTTGGGTGGGCCATCCGCATAAAAGACATTGAAATATGAACGGTCGTACGCATCAATTGGTGTGGGACCATAATGCATGTTTTTGATAAGAAATGCCGACTTGCGCGAAACGCCATACGTCCCAATTCCTTCGGGATACAGAACAGGTAAAACACTTGGCAGGTAATTGCTGACCGATGGTGTTAATGTTGGAAACGTTCCATCATCGTTGGCAATAGACAGGATTTCGTAAGTCTCTTTCGTACTGCCATCTATATCAGTCACTACGTGTTTGCCGTCAAAAACATCTTCCTTCTTATCAAACTCATATGTGATAAGGTGCCCATTCATGTGGTGCACCAACTCTCGGTTTCCGGGAACAAATTCGATTAAACGAATGAATGTGTCTTTCGGCAATTCGAAGGGAATTTTCATCACCATGAATTTGTCGAGGTTGTTTCCTTCAATGAACACTGAATCATCAAGTGTTACGACCAAATCGGGCTCTCCAAACATGGAACCAGTTTCAAAATGAGGCGGTTCGGGAGCAGTTCCTTCGCCTTCCAAACGACCATCATCTACCCATTTGGCAAGCATAGCAATTTGTCGTTCCGATAGATAACGCTCTCCTAAAAACGAACGATAATGCGGGTCGGCTGGCCAAGGCGGCATGTACCGATCGGCCGTAACCTCAGCTATCATTTTGGCGCGCTTTGCTACATCGCGGTATTCCATCATCGGAAAAGGCGCACCACCATCTGGGCGATGGCATGGCGAACAATTACCATGAATTATTGGTGCCACATGCTCATTGAATGTGACTTTTTCCGGGAGCTCAAAGTTTGTTTCGGAGCCTTGGTTGCAGGAAGTGAAAATCAGTGTGGTTAACACAAGGAAAAAACCCGCGTCATTGCGAGGGAGGAACGACCGAAGCAATCTCCATGAGGACGGAGATTGCCGCGCTTCGCTCGCAATGACATGCTTTTCGTTTTTCATTCAATCAAACAGCCAACAGGCTTGGTGTGGTTAGGTTTTATTGCTTTTCCATCTCGCCAGGCAATTAGCGCATTTTCCAAGTAATGCTCAGAGACTTCAAGCTTTTTCTTTCCAAGGTCATTCACCCAATTATCGATTTTCCCAGAGTAGATAATTTCAGAGTTTGAATTCAAAACAAACACCTCTGGTGTAACAGTGGCGCCTAGGCTTTGTGCTAGATGATTGTTGTTGTCTAGGCACATTTCGAACTCCAAACCATACTTGAGTTGATATTCTTTAACCTCGGTTTGTGAAAACCATTTTCCAGAATGAATTCCGTAAAAAACAACTGAATCATTTGAAAACTGATTATAAATATCCTTGAGTGCCAAGCTATAGTTAATGCAAAGTGGGCATTCTGGAGACAGGAAATAGATGACGGTAACAGCGTTTTCGGAAGGCTTGATATGAACCACCTCATTCTGTAAGTCAAGGAGCTCAATTTGGTCGAGTTCAATGGTCGGATTGCATCCAGCAATTCCAAGAAACAAAACGAAAAGCACCGACCTCATAGAACCAAAGGTCAGAAGAATGTGGCAATCAGCCTATTTCAACTCGTTTAGCGTCCAATTGTATTCATAGAATACGTACTTCGGATTCAGCTTTACCTTCTTAAACAGATATTTCTGGATGAAAGGAATCACTTTGTCTTTTCCGCCAAAGTCGGCCGCGTACCAATCAAAAATCTGAGAAATGCTTGCGTTTGGACCTGCTAGTCGGATGAAAGTTGGGTCGTTAATTACGGCCCGCGACTGTTCCTCTAGCTGTGCTTCTAGTTTGTCTGTAACGTAAGCGTGCGAAGCCAGCTTAGGGCAACCAATGGCTGCGCAAACCAAAGCAAAGTGCAGTCGAGCATCGGGAAACTGCTTGTAAAGCATTTCTTTCTCAACTTGGTTTAAGGTCACTTGTTTTCCTCTTAGGTTGAACGTTTTCTTGTCAAAGAAACCGTCAATTTTAAGCGGGCCTTCGGCTGGATAATTATCCACCACTCCTTTAATCACGAATATGTTGTAAGCATTAATGAGCAACGCTTTTTCAGCCTCACCTTTCAGTAGTGGAGTACGATTGAACTGATTCAATAGCTGATTCAATTCTGCTTGGTTGGCCTTTATCGATTTATAATCCACAAGCCCATTTTTAACATGCTTTTTGAGGAAGACATCAATTTGAGGAGCAAAACTTTGGGCCATGCTATTCAGTGTGATGGCAAACAGGATAATCGTTGTAAAAATTCTCATGGTTTGAAATTAATCGTGGTGATGTCTAGTCTTAGTCAAACATCAGACCAAACGAACTCACCAAGGGTTTCTAAGGTTTTCAGGGCCGTATTTAAGGCTCTTGAAAATGAAGTTGCTCTTTTCTGGGGCTCTCAGTTTTAACGGGTCTTTGCTTCCTATTCTTGATAAGAATGCAATTGGGGTTAGGAGCATGTAATAAATGAGAAAGAGAAGAATGGCGGCATTTATTTTGCCTGCTTTCTCTCCAAACCAAAGCCAGCCTGTGTTGATAGCAATCGCTGCTCGCTCGCTAATGGCTGATACTAGCAAAACCGAGATTGCGATGATTAAAAAGGCAATAGTTTTCTCTTTAAATGCCAGTTGAAGCAAAGAGAATCCAGCAATCAGAATGAGGATATTCCTATAAACCTGCCGCATTAGAATAAAGTGTAAACGAAAGGAGCAACGGCAGAACCTCCGCCTAAAACAATTAAAACACCGAGCAGCAAAAGCACCAAAACGATGGGTGTAAGCCACCACTTTTTGCGTTCCATTAGAAACTTGAAGAGGTCAGAAAATGCTTCCATGCTGGTAAAGTGTCCAGTTGTTTAATTAGCTCTTGAGCGAAAATACGGTTTCCGTTAGCGTTCCAATGTCCATCGTATTTGTAGAATAATGAATCGCCTTTTATTGATGGATAAAGAGCTGTGGTTTCAGTTTGAGAAAGGGCAAGTTTTGTTGGCAGGTTGCCATCGAGCAAATCGCAACCATTAACCGAGAACCCAAGTTGATTTAAAGCGTCAATTTCAGAAGGGAAGCCGTACGGCCTATTGGGAAGAGAAACAACCACCGTTTTTGCTGCGTTTTCTGAGGCAATGGTTTCAATTTCCAGAAGGTGGTCGTGCAACCTTACAATAGCTTTTTGACAAAGAGGACCTGACGTGTCAACAGCATCTCTAAAAAGGTTTGGATGGTGAATGGACTCGTAGATAAGCGATGGGTTTAGGCGCCCTAATTCGAATTGAGATTTTATCGTTTCTGTGAGGGAATTATACTTTTCTTTTTGCACTTCTGATAAATCAGAAAGGAGGTCTTCGGCATCCTTAACCCACCGTTTTTGAATGGATGCTTTCGCTGGAAAACGTTTGGTGAGATATGGGTATAAAATGCTGGTGTATCGGCTTATCTTCTCAGTGTTGGATTCAATACCAGTGACTTTATTTGCTTGCTTTTTTAGGTCATTTTCGTGTTCAATTACACGCATCAGTTGATGAATGTCGTTGCCTTCAAGAACGCATATCATGACTAAATCAGGCTTTAATAATGGAATGGCCTTTTTAGCAATGCGAACAAAATCTCCTGGGTGATTCCCGCCTTGTCCAAGGTTGAGAAATTCGATTTCTGGGTAACTCTCGGAAAGCCGGTGTATCCATGTTTCTTGGGTTTCAACACCCCAGCCAAAAGTGAAGGAATCACCAATTACGAGCACCCGCTTTTTTGTTTTTTCGATGCTGGTGTTTGAGCCGCGAAACCCAAGGTTATTGATTTGAACATTTAGCCCAAACTCTGAGGTGTTGTGTTCTGCCTTGCTGAATGCTGGGAAAAGCAAATTCGCAGTTTCTGGCATTATGAAAGCACCGTAAAATCGGTCTGCGCCAACGGATAAAAACAGAACAAAAACCGGTGAGATGATCGATAATCCGATATTACTAAAGCGCCCTGTTCGGTAAACGATAACACCCAAAAGAGCAACTATCAGTTCAAAGAATATGATTGCCGCTAACAGAGTTGGTGTTGATATGCTACCATCGTTTGAAAACAACCCCGAAAGAGCTAGAGGATTTAAAAGCAGCCCAATAAGAATCAAGAGCAAGCCGAGTAATTTCTGACCCGATTTCATGCTTTATTGTTCGCTTTTCAATGCGATAAAAGACCCAATCGCCAGCACATCCATTTCCGTATTCAAGAACCCGTTGATAGCGTCTTCAGGCGCACAAACAATCGGCTCGTTGTTCACATTAAAGCTTGTGTTGATGGTTAGGCCGTGTCCTGTTTTCTTCTTCATTTTGGAAAGGAGAAGATGCATTTTTGGATTGCTTTTTTTGCTCACGGTTTGAACTCGCCCAGACATATCCACATGTGCCACCGAGGCGAACTCAGAACGTACCGTAGCCAATTTATCTAGCCATGGAAGCGCGCTATAATTATCGGGTAGAACGTTGTGCCAATCCTGCTTCCATTTATGCACTTGAAGCATGTATGGTGATGGCAGTTTCACATCGAAATAACGTTGCAAATCTTCCTCCAACAAAATCGGAGCAAACGGCCTGAAGCTTTCACGAAACTTGATTTTCAGGTTAACCTTTTTCTGCATTTCAGGATTCCGCGCATCCGCTATAATGCTGCGGTTTCCGAGTGCGCGTGGACCAAACTCCATTCGGCCTTGAAACCAACCAATTACGTTGGCTTGTATTACCAAATTGCTGATTTTCTCTGTCAATTCTTCTTCGGTTGCAACCCTAGAGAACGTGATTCCCTTTTCTTTTAATGCGGCTTCTATCTCGGTATCCGAGAATTCGCAACCAAGCAACGAACCCGACATGGCATCTGGCCGAATAGCGGTTCGTTCTTTTCCTTCAAAAATGTGGTAAGCCGCCAAAGCAGCACCAACCGCTCCACCCGCATCTCCAGCCGCAGGCTGAATGTAAACCTCATCAAAAAGACCGCTGTCAATCAGTTTGCCGTTTGCAACGCTATTCAACGCCACACCGCCAGCCAAACAGATGTTTTTACTTCCCGTTTTTTCTTTGGCTGTTTTAGCCATTTTGAGGAAAATGTCTTCGGTCACTTGCTGAATGGCCAATGCTAAATCGCAATGTTCAGAAAGCATTTCGTCTTTGGCATCGCGCTTTTTCAGCCCAAACAACTTGGCCCATTTGTCATCCTTGGCCATACGCAAACCGGTGGCGTAATTGAAATACTGCTGGTCTAGCCAGATAGAACCATCGTCATAAACCGTTACTAGATTTTCGGTGATGATGCTTCGGTATTTGGCGGTTCGTTCGCCATCGGGATTTCCGTAAGGCGCCAACCCCATCATTTTGTATTCGCCTTTGTTCACTTCAAAGCCTAGGAAGTAGGTGAAAGCCGAGTAAAGAAGCCCAACGGAATGTGGGAAATTCATAGTGGCAAACATCTCGATGTCCTTGCCCGAACCTTTGCCAATGCTGGCCGTGCTCCATTCGCCCACGCCATCAATAGTTAAGATGGCCGCATCCTCAAATGGAGATGGATAATATGCCGAAGCTGCATGCGAAAGGTGATGATCAGGAAAGCGGATAGGAAGCTTTTTCGCCTCTTTAGAATCGGAAATTTCCTTTAATCCATTTCTGATTTCACGCTTGTGAAACAGCTTTTCGCGAAGCCAAACGGGAACCGCTTTGTGAAACGAAACAAAGCCGCTTGGCGCGAAAGCGTAATATGTTTCCAGCAGGCGTTCAAACTTGAGAAGCGGCTTATCGTAAAACGCAATAGCGTCAACATCTTCTAATTTGATGTTGGCGAAATCCAAGCAAAACCGAACGGCATTTACCGGGAAAGATGCGTCTTGTTTCTTCCTTGTAAAGCGTTCTTCTTGTGCTGCCGCGATGATTTTGCCATCAACAATAATGGCCGCTGCGGAATCGTGATAAAAGGCTGAGATTCCGAGAATCGTCATCTAGCTATTCTCCCAATTCATGGTTCGTTCAACCGCTTTTTGCCAGCCTTTGTACAGCTTTTTACTATCG
>JBMYXX010000060.1:0-12107 GCA_049608805.1 Flavobacteriales bacterium
CGTTATGAAGTTGGAATGATGAATTCATTGGAATTTAACACCGCTTCTAACAACTTAACCAGAGCCAAATCAGAACTTTTACGTTCTAAATTCGACTACATTTTCAAAATGAAGGTGTTGGATTTCTACCAAGGGAAACCAATTACCTTTGACCCAACCAAATGAAAAACAACAGAATTTTATTCCTACTAGCGGCCGTTGTAATCGTGCTGCTGGTAGCCGTATTTGTCGGAAAACAAAAAGGACTTGTTGGCGGTAGTTCTGCCATTAAAGTTGCCACCGAATCGGTTTCTAAACGAGATATTATTGAAACCGTTTCTGCCAGCGGAAAAATTCAATCAGAATCTGAGGTAATTATTAGCCCAGATGTTGCTGGTGAGATTATGGAACTGCCTGTTTTGGAGGGCGATAAAGTAGAAGCCGGGCAACTGTTGGTGAAAATTGACCCAGACATTCAGCAATCAAATGTTGAACGACTTCAAGCTGCATTAAACACAAGCAAAGCCAACTTGGCAAATGCACAATCGCGCAAGGCACAATCCGAAGCTCGCCTTACAAACTCAAAAGCAAATTTTGATCGTGTAAGTAAATTGTTTGAAGACAAGGTTGTTGCCCAATCAGAGTACGATGCAACCATAAGCGAATTCGAAGTTTCTAAGAGTGACGTTGAAGCTGCTCGCCAAAGCGTAGAAGCAAGCCGTTTCCAGGTTAAAAGTGCTGCAGCTGCGCTGAAAGAAGCACGGAAAAACCTTACTAGAACTGAAATTTATTCGCCTGTAAGCGGAACCATTTCTAAACTCAATTTTGAGAAAGGAGAGCGC
Organism: Flavobacteriales bacterium; assembly: GCA_049608805.1. Classification (GTDB taxonomy): domain Bacteria; phylum Bacteroidota; class Bacteroidia; order UBA10329; family UBA10329; genus UBA10329. The sequence goes on from JBMYXX010000060.1 coordinate 822, forward strand.
GTTGTAGGAACTTCTCAAATGCAGGGTTCTGAGATTATGAAAATTGCCGACCTCAACGAGATGGAAGTGTTGGTGGAAGTAAATGAGAACGACATTATCCGTGTTGGATTAGGAGATACCTGCGACATTGAAGTTGACGCCTACCTCGGCAAAGACTTTAAAGGTGTTGTAACCAATATTGCTAATTCTGCCATGTCTTCTGGAATGGGAACAGACCAGATTACCAACTTCGAAGTAAAAGTTAGAATGCTCCGAGGTTCTTACACGGGCTTGGTGAACGAAAAGCAACCAGATCAATCTCCATTCCGGCCTGGAATGAGTGCAACGGTTGATATTAGAACCAAGCAAGTAAACGATGTGCTCGTGGTTCCAATTCAGTCTGTAACCACAAGAAGTGAACAAGAGTTGTCTGAGGATGGTTCCGATAAAAAATCTCGAAGAAAAAGAGGCAAGAAAAAAGATGCAGAGGGAAGAACAGAAAGCGCTGATTCAGAATCTTCTGACCAACCAATAGAGGTTGTTTTTGTGTCTGAAAATGGTTCAGTTAAAGCTGTAAAAGTTGAAACAGGTATTCAGGATAACGAGTACATCGAAGTGAAAACTGGCCTCACTGAAGAAAATGAGGTAGTTGTTGCCCCGTACCGAGCCATCTCTAAAAAGCTTAAACCTGGCGATGAAATTGAAGTAGTTACCAAGGGAGATCTTTACAGTTCCAAAGAGGGTTCTGGCGATTCTGAATAAAGGACCTTTCACGGCTTGGCCAATATTCTTCATATAGAAAGTGCCACATTAACTTGTTCCGTTGCGGTTGCGCAAAACGGCCAAGTTCTTTCGCTAAAAGAAAGCCACGATCAATCTTACTCACACTCCGAAAAACTGGTGACTTATATTGATGAAGCCATCAAAGAAGCAGGTTTAAAAGCATCAGATTTAGATGCCGTTTGCGTGGCCAAAGGCCCTGGTTCTTACACCGGATTACGAATAGGTGTTTCTGCGGCAAAAGGCCTCTGTTACGGGTTAGAAATTCCTCTGATTTCGGTAGGTTCTTTAGAGTCTATGGCGCATTGGGCCACGGTCAATTTTAAAGCTGATTTGGACGAAGCTTCCCATTTGTACCCTATGATTGATGCCAGAAGAATGGAGGTTTACACCCAACCATTTGATGCTTCTTTGAAAGCTTTACAACCCGTTACAGCAGAAATTATTGACGAGCAGAGTTTTGCTTCCGATTTAGGAAAAGGAAAGGTTGCCTTTTTTGGCGATGGAGCCGCCAAGTGCAAGGATACTTTAAACCACTCAAACACTATGTTCTTAGACGATTTCAAACCAAGCGCTCGCGGAATGATTTCTCTCGCTGAGGCAAAGTTTAAAGCAAAACAATTTGAAGACACGGCTTACTTTGAACCATACTATCTGAAAGATTTTGTTGCTGGAAAACCCAAGAAGATTTTCTAGTCAGTGATGAAAAAGATTATCCTTATTGCGCTGATGTTAATCGTAACCATCAATACGTTTTCGCAGGAAAGAAAGGTTGTTAGAGATTTTGGAATTTGGGTGAGTGTTGCACTGCAAAAGAAGGTGCATAAGAACGTAAGATTGGATTTTGACCAGCAGGTCAGAACCTTTGAAAACTCATCAAGAATAGATGATTATTTGGCCGATTTTGGTGTTCGATATACCATCAACAAACACTTCAGTCTAGGTGCTAACCTCAGATACACGCACGACCTTCAGCGGTTCGATAAACCAGAAAACAACATCCGTTATAATCTCGATTTAGGTTTCAAAATCGACATCATCAAAAAACTGCGGTTCTACTACAGATTACGGTACCAACAAGAGTTCGAAAACTTCTACCGCCCAACAACCGATTTCAATACTGGAACCCGAAACAGAATCAAGTTCCGATACAAATTACCCAAGAAGAACAGGCTCTATTTATCAGCGGAGCTTTTTAGGCGTTTTGAGAAATTTCGCGATAGCTATTTCAACAACATAAGGCTTTGTTTAGGTGATGAAATGGACATCCCAACGGGAGCAGTTAACGTTGCTTTTTGCTATGAGATTGAACCGGAAGCGAGCCGTCCTGCGTCTTTCTATTTCATCAAACTCGGTTACGTTTGGAAACCATAAATCTGCGGCCTCTCATATTTATGATGATGGCAATTCTAGCCCAAGGCTGCTATAAGGTAGATGCGGTGTACGATGCCGACCCTGATGAAAATTATGAGCTTCCGCTTATCCTTAGATTAAACGGAAAAGATTGCGCTTTTGATGCCGAAACGAACACACTTCGTTACTCATTGACAGAAGCTGATGCCGCCAGTTTTGAGCCCTTTGTAGAGTTTCAATCGTATTCTGAAATCACTTTTAACAACCAAGTTCTGGTTAATGGTGAAGTCAATCTGCTTGGAGAAGTAGAACCTTACGAGCCATACAATCTTTCAATCGAATCTGTCGGCACAACTCAAACCTTTAAGTTGATTTTTACGGAGTTCCCGGTAATGCAAATAATTACTCCGAACAGATTCGGAGACGAACCCAAAACGCTGGCCAGAACCCGTATTCATTATCCTGAATTTTCGGAACCAACTTTCACATCTTACATCGGCATTGAGCGCAGAGGAAATACATCTCAATTTTTTCCAAAAAAACCGCTTGGGTTTTCGTGTGTTGCGAGCAAATACATTGAAGATGCGTACTCAGCATCATTGTTTGGTTTTGATGCCGTAGAAAATTGGATGCTGGATCCAATGTATTACGACAAATCGCGGCAACGAGCGGCTTCGTCTTTAGAAATATGGAGGTCCATGGCTGGCGAAACCCACTTCGCGTCACCCAATCAGACGGTTGAAGTGTTCTTGAATAACGAATATCGAGGCCTTTTTAATCTGAGGCAGAATATGACTCCAGAATTTCTCGGCCTAACCAGCCCCGATGCGTTGCTTTTCAAAGGGAAAGAATGGGGATTAAATCAGTTTTACGAGTACGACAATTCACCACCATCCGTCAGTTATTGGGGAGGATGGGAGCAAGATTTTCCGTTGCCGGAAATCCGCCTTAATTGGGAGCCGTTGAGGAATTTGAGTTGGATTGTAGTAAAAGCAAACAGCCAAGAATTTGAAACCCAAATTGCTAGCGCGATAGACATTGAAAATGTGATTGACTACTACCTTTTCATCAACCTTGTTTACGCGCCTGACAATCTGGGTAAGAATCTTTTCCTAACGAGAGAGAATGCCAATGAGCCCTTCAAACTTATACCATGGGACCTGGATGGTACGTGGGGATTGTTTTGGGACGGAAGCCCCCTAGGCCATGAAGGGATTTTGTCCAACGGCCTTTTCAGTCGGCTTTTGAATGAGAACCCAAACAATTACAAACAACAACTCAAAACCCGTTGGACTGCGTTGCGAAGTGGTGCATTCAGCAATGCTACGCTGATGCAGGTTTTCAACGAGAAATATGAGCGTTATATAGAATCAGACCTCATTCAAAGAGAAAACGCCAAGTGGGAGCAAAACATTGACATTGAAGCGGAAAAAGTTCAGCTTCTTGGCTGGATGAACGCTAGATTAACTTACCTCGATGCTTACTTCGAGAATCTTTAGCAGAGTTAATCCTCAAACTCCCTAAAGTGAGGGTGGTCGGCAATGGCTAACATTTGGTTGTCGCCATGGTCGTTTCCATAAGCATAAACCTCTGAGTAGTCGTCTAAACTGAGGTGTTGCTTAACGCGATTCACCTTCTCTTTTCCCCGGCAGTTTGGCTTAGATAATTCGCCTGTGTAAACACCATTTTTGAGTTCCATTTCGGTGCAAATGATTTCCAAATCCATCTGGGAAGTCCAATCTTTAAGCCAAGCACCGCAACTTGCGGTAACCACAATTATTCTATGGCCTTGTTCTTTGTGCCAAGCAATTCTTTCTAACGCTTTTGGGAATAAAATTTTCGGAATTACTTCAAATGTAAATCGCTTTCTCGCATCGTCCATTTGCGCTTCCGTCCAGCCTTTGTAAAACGACCGAAGCGCTTTCACTTTCGTGTAATGGCTTTTCACCAAGCCAATTTTCCAACCAAAAAAAGTGAGAAAACCCATCGCCATTTTAAACACAAAAACAGGCTTTCCGTGTGTGAATTTCATAAATTTCACAAAACTGTCTTTGTTGGAAATGGTACCATCAAAATCGAATAAAGCGAGTGCGTTTTTTTCACTCATAGTTTCATTCGCTTAAATATGAATTCAGGAATATTCCGAATAATCAGCATTATCCAACGCCACATCCAAAGCACGTAAACCGTGTTTTTCTTGGATTTATAACCTCGATAAACTGCCTTGGCTACTTGTTCTGGAGAAGCCGTCACAATTCCAGGAGTTGGTTTTCCAGCTTTCATTTTAGTGTCAACATAGCCAGGCTTCACAGTTACTACATGTACGCCTTTCGGGAGGAGGTAATTCCGCAGTCCGTCTAAATAAGCTGTCATTCCTGCTTTGGCGCTTCCGTAAACGTAGTTGGTTCCACGTCCGCGTTCGCCAGCAACTGATGAAATTCCGATGATGGTTCCGCTTCCTCTTTCCGCCATTTTCTTACTCAGATGACCCAAAACAGAGACAACGCCAGAGTAATTTACCATGGTGCTATCCAAGGAAGATTTCGGGTTTTGAAAGGATTCATCACCCTCTATCAAAACACCAAATGCAACCACTACAACATCAGGAATTACAGGCAAGCGTTGGACAAATGCTTCGTGCGAGTCAAAGTCCACGGCATCGAATACAATTTCGTTTTCCTTCGGGTTGCGAACGGCAAGCATCAATTCGAATCCATTCTCTTGGAATAGGGCCGAAATGGCTTTTGCCATATCGCTGTTTGAACCAAGAATAAGTATGCTTTTTGTGCTCATGTTATGCCCAATCTATCAGATTGCAAAGAACGAAATTTACATTCGGGGTCAATCTCTGATTTCAGTTCCTTGAATTGCTGAAGTTTTGGATAACTCGCTTCGAAAAAGGTCTTTTTCATACGTGAATCTTTGGCCAAATAAGATCGGCCATTCATCTCCAGAATCATATCGTCTAAACGATTCATTAACGCTAATGACTTTTTATTGATTGGAAAATCGAGTGCCAATTGCAATCCTCTTTTTGGGAAGGAAAGCCACCCTTCGTTCTGTTCGCCAAAAAGCTTTAAAACCGCCAAAAACGAACTTTGACCAGAAGCTGAAATCTCTTCCAAAACTTTGGTCATTCCTTTCTTGGCTCCATCCATTGGGATGACAAATTGATACTGTGCAAATCCGTTGGAGCCGTACAATCGGTTCCAATTGTTGGCAATATCTAACGGGTAGAAATAGGGTTCGAAACCAACAATTGCCGTGCTGTCTTTTGAACGAACCTTGCCATAATACAACGCGTTGAAAGCTTTAACTGTCCATTTATTCAACGTCCAATTGGGGAGATTAAATGGCAAACCAATAATTGGCTTTGGTGTTTTGTAGTTGTCCAAATCATCATTCGGAACTTCTGATTTTTTAGCGTGTTCTCCTAAGTAAAGCAAAGAGCGGCCTAGGCTTTCCCCAGAGATTCCGCAGTCAATCCAGGCAACTGAATACGTATAGTTCTCGTGCTTAAGCAGATTGTCAATTACCTCCCCTAAGTTCTCGCACTTAATGGTTCGGTTTACGATTTTACTCGTTTCAATTGGTTTGAGTTTGAAACTTGCTTCGAGAATAAAACCAGTAAGTCCCATTCCACCGCAGGTTGCCCAAAACAACTCGGTATTTTCCTCTCGGCTACAAGTTTTGAGGGTTCCATCCGCCAAAAGCAGTTTTAGCCATAAAACGTGTTGCGAAAAGCATCCATCGACATGATGGTTTTTACCATGAATATCTGCCGCAATGGCTCCTCCAACGGTTATAAATTTGGTGCCAGGAGTAACAGGAAGGAAGAATCCTTTCGGTACAATTTCATCCAAAATTTGATTCAACATTTTACCCGATTGGCAAGTGAAAATGCCTGCCTCAGAATCAAATTCAACTGTCTTATTTAGCTCAGCGAATTCTACTATGGAAGTGTTCAAGGATGAGTCTCCATAGCTTCTACCAGCTCCTCTAGGAATGGCTGATTTCCAATTCTTTTGAAAAGAGTTAACCTGTTCCTCAGAAATAAGTTTTTGAACCTCTGCCTTAACCTTTGGGAAATTACCCCAACCACTTATGTTGGTTTTGCCCAAAGCTTAAGAATAAAGCAGATAACCGAAGGTGAATAACCAAGCCAAAACCACCAACCGAATTGGGTTGTCTTTCAGCAAAATAAGTGTCGGGCTTCCTGTGTTTTCATACACCAATGCCAACTGCAAAAACCTCAATACTCCCAAGAAAACGAATAGAGAAGTAACGTAAACATAAGGGCTACCTACACGCTGAATTACCTCTGGAGATAACGTGTACATCACGTAGGCAACCACGGTTATTGCGCTCAACATAACTGACACAATATTTACGAATTCCATGTTGTAGCCTTCAACAGCTTTGCGCACCTGACGACCTTCATTTTTGAGTATTAAAAGGTCGTCTCTTCGTTTACCCAGGGCTAGTAGCATGGCCAGTAAAAATGCCATAATGTACATCCAATTTGAAACTGGAACTTCAGCAATTACACCTCCACAAAACAGCCTAATTAAGAATCCTAACGAGATTATTGTAATGTCAATAAGGGCAAATTTCTTGAGCCAAGTGGTGTAGAATAGGTTTTGAACCAAGTAGAAAACACAGGCCGCAAAAAACAGCTGATTAATGAAGTAGGCTCCTACAAGCGAAACAACTAGCATGATTGCTGCAAGCAGGTATCCGGCACCAACTTTTATTGTCCCAGCAGCAATTGGGCGATTCTTCTTTTCCTTATGCAGCCGATCTTTCGGAGCATCAATAATATCATTGAAAATGTAAACCGCAGATGCCGACAGGGAGAAACAAACAAATCCCAATGCAAGAGGAATCAAAGATTCTTGCGTAAGCGCCTGACCAAAAAATGCGGGCAAGAAAATGAAGAGGTTCTTTACCCATTGGTGAACACGAATCAGTTTTATGACCTCAGCAACTTTCAACTTATTTGTCGACTACGTTCAACTGAATAAAATCTGAATTCTGTTCTGGCATGCCTAAGGCAAAATCCAATCCGAAACGGATAAAATATTTCCCTGGCGCTTCGGGAATTTGAATGATGAAAGATACCTCTTTCAGCTTTCCAGTTTGAATACTTCCGGTGCATCCAGCGCAAGCAATTTCCTCCGCAGGAGTCTGGCTCCCGTTCAAGTAGTAGAAAATTTTGATTGGTCTTTGGTCAAGCAGTGAGTCTAGGTTAATACCGTTCCCAGTATTGTTTTCTAGTAATCCTTCAAGAGCCAACGTCTCACCTGTCTTGACATCAAACGTTTTTTCATCGAATAGGAATCTCAGGTTCCTAAAGGAGCGATAGTTCTCAATATCAAAGAGATACATCGTTCTAAAACCATCAACAACAATTGCTTTAGTTGAGTCTGCTCCAGAACCGAGAATCAATGCTATAGTTTGGTCGTTCACCTGTTCGTCTATATCCCAAAGTTCAAACTGATTCCCGTTGTAGTTAAGTGGGCTGAAATGATAGCCCTGTTCTCCACTATAAAATGAATATTGCGAGGTAAATTGGTAAGAATTAGGAAAGAAAACGGGCTTGCCGTTTGCTTTTTCTTTTACGGCCAACGCCCATTTTTCCCAACCTTGTAGAGGAAAAACAGTTGGAATTCCCAGCCCAGCCCAGGGGCTTGCCAAATAGAGCCTAGCCACAAGCAATAGAGCAGCAAAAGTCATCGAAATAGGAACGAAAACCCGCATAAGTTTGGGATTACTTGGTAATGTTCGCGCACCTAATATGATAAGAGGCAAAAAGGCAACTGCAGTCCAGTTAGCTTCTACCTTACCCCTAAAACTCATAAGCAGGAAGAAGCCAAATACGCCAATTGCAACAGCTAACAATATTCGGTCGAAAGGGTCTTTGAATTTCGATTTCCAAATGGAAATAATTAGAATAATGCCGACTGGCCCCAATAAAATAAGTTGACCTAACAAGTAGTCTAGTAGGATAAGAATGTTCCAAGATTTCTTTTCACGAATCACCCAATTGAACTTGTAGGAGATAAGATCATGGTCAAATTGCCAAAGAACATGTGGAACAAAAAGCCCAATCGAGATTACAGCAATTAACCAAAACGATTTTCTGAGCAATAGTTTTGGAGCTGCAACTATAGCACTGGCCAACAAAACAATGGCGTGATACTTACTGTACATGAGCGCGGCAACCACAATTCCGAGTAGAGCCGCCAGGATGTAGGAATCAGCTTTGAGATACTTTTTAAGGAGAATTAAGAACAGTAAGGTGAACAGAATAAGGGCAGAATCCGGAGCAGCAAAAAACACCCCAGCTTGAGTCAGAATTAAACTCAAGAAAACCAACAAGAAGGTTTTTGCATCCTTTGTTTCGGAAAGCCCAAAAAGTAGAAGCACACCTAAAGAACTGGCAAAGACAGTCAGTAGTCGAACCCCAAGTTCATTGGGAAAAAGAGCATACCCAATTTTGATAAAAAGGGCAATCATTGGTGGGTGGTGAAAATAGCCCCAATCTAAATGACGGCTCATTTGCCACTGGTATGCTTCATCTGGATGCAAATCCATTAGGCTAGCCTGAAGAACACCCAGTACAAACCAGATTCCAGTGAAAATCCAGATGGATTTCGGTATGCGGTTGAGCCAAGTAAACATTAGGTGCAATATCGGACTAAATAAAAAAGGGCGCGGAATCCCGCGCCCAACTAATTAACTAATGTCCTAAACGACTAACTGCTAAAGTGTTCCTCTCGCTTCCTGTTCTCTTTCAATGCTTTCAAACAGCGCCTTAAAGTTTCCGGCACCAAAGCCACGGGCACCCATTCGCTGGATAATCTCAAAGAAAAGTGTTGGTCTATCCTCTACTGGCTTAGTGAAAATTTGAAGCAAATAACCTTCCTCATCCGCATCTATCATGATACCGAGTTTAGCCAATTCGCCAATGTCTTCTTTCATGATTTCCATATGCTTTCCTAATCGTTCTGGAATAGCATTATAATATTCTTGCGGAGGTGTTGAAAGGAACTCAATTCCACGGCTGCGCAAATCGGCAACAGTTTTTAGAATATCATCAGTTGCTACCGCGATGTGCTGTACGCCTGAACCCTCATAAAAATCTAAGTATTCCTCAATTTGAGAACGTTTTTTGCCTTTTGCTGGTTCGTTAATTGGGAATTTGATGCGGCCATTTCCGTTGCTCATCACCTTACTCATAAGAGCCGAATATTCGGTATGAATTTGTTTGTCATCAAACGAAAGGAAATTCACAAATCCCATTACGTCTTCGTACCATTTTACCCACGTATTCATTTCTCCCCAGCCAACATTACCAACCATGTGGTCGATAAATTTCAAACCAGTTGGCGCTGGATTGTAATCCGACTTCCATTCTCTGTATCCAGGTAAGAATGTTCCGTTGTAGTTTTTGCGCTCCACAAATAGGTGAACGGTTTCTCCGTAAGTGTAAACTCCAGCCCGAACCACTTCGCCATCATCATCTTTCTCCACGGTAGGTTCCATGTAGCTTTTCGCTCCGCGAGATGTGGTTTCTTCATACGCTTTCCGAGCATCATCAACCCACAGCGCAACAATTTTAACCCCATCACCGTGTTTTTTAACGTGCTCACCAATAGGTGAATCACTATTCAACGCGGTGGTCAGCACCAATCGAATTTTATCTTGCTTCAACACATAAGAAGCACGATCTTTCATACCAGTTTCCAATCCGGCATACGCCAAACTCTGAAAGCCGAAAGCTGTTTTATAAAAGTGGGCTGCCTGCTTGGCATTTCCCACGTAAAACTCAACATAATCGGTTCCTAAAAGTGGCAGAAAATCTTGTGCTTCTTCAAAGATTTTCTCCAATCCGTATTCAACGTTCTTTATCTCTTTACTCATGTCTTTTCCTTAAAGGATTAATCTTCAATCCAACTATTCCAGTACTTACCGTCATCAATTTTCAAGGCCTCTTCCGTTACCATTAATGGCTTGAAAGTATCGACCATAACCGCCAATTCGTCTGTATCCTTTTTGCCAATGCTTCTTTCCATTGCACCAGGGTGTGGACCATGCGGAATGCCTGCAGGATGAACCGAAATATGCCCTGGGCCAATGTCGTTTCTGCTCATGAAATCGCCATCAACGTAATACAACACTTCATCACTATCAATATTACTATGATTGTATGGAGCTGGAATGGCTTCTGGATGATAATCGTAAACGCGAGGACAGAATGAACAGACCACAAAAGCGTCCGTTTCGAATGTTTGGTGAACTGGTGGCGGTTGATGCACCCGACCTGTAATAGGTTCAAAATCGTGAATACTGAAGGCGTATGGATAGTTGTAACCGTCCCAACCAACAACATCGAAAGGATGCGTGGCATACACCATTTCGTGCATCATTCCCTGCTTTTTGACTTTCATCAAAAACTCACCTTTCTCGTCATGCGTTTCAAGGTCTGAAGGTCTGCGGATGTCACGCTCGCAAAATGGCGAATGCTCTAACAGTTGACCAAACCAGTTTCTGTAGCGTTTTGGCGTGTACATCGGCCTTGCGCTTTCTACAATAAACAGTCGATTATCTTCCGTATCGAACTCAATTTGGTAAATCATTCCTCTCGGAATCATCAAATAATCACCATAAGCGAACTTCAAATTACCCACAAGCGTGCAAAGTGTTCCAGTGCCTTTGTGGATGAAAATCATTTCATCGCAATCGGCATTCTTGTAGAAATATTCGGTTAGGCTTTTGCGCGGAGCGGCCAACACAATTGTGCAATCAGAATTGGTAAGAATTGCTTTTCGGCTGTCCAGAAAATCATCTTCTGGTGTGGTTTTAAAACCATGCAAACGAAGCGACCGCATATTGTGTTCCAGAGCAACCTTTGGCTTAACCGAATACGGTTCTTTGATGCTTTTTACTTGCGTTGGTCGATGCACATGATAAAGTAGGCTCGACATGCCATCAAACCCCACCGTTCCGAACAATTGTTCATACTGATGTTCACCTTTTTCATTCTTAAAAGTGGTGTGCCGCTTGTGTGGCACTTTTCCTAACTGATGATAAATTGGCATCGAATTGCTTTTGAAGCTTCGAAGTTAAGCAAACGGTTTCCGCGTTTGAAATGATGATGGTCAGCGCTTC
>JBMYXX010000061.1:0-11995 GCA_049608805.1 Flavobacteriales bacterium
TTCTTTTTCTGCGGAGCGGAAGGAAATCTTCTCAAAAAATCGTTACAACCTTTAACCGTGTTTTCGGTAAGCGCTTCATCCGTGGCATACATATATACCATAACCCGAAGCCCCTCAATTCCCTTTTGGGAAACACCGTAGGGAGCAAGATTTTTCTTCTCCTTATCGGAAGCCAGTCTCCAATAAGATTCTGACCGTTTAGAGTAAATCAGTGCAGAGTCTAGACTGTAAAATGGGTTTTGCTTGGCAACATGCACTAAACACAGACCAAAATTTCCTGCCAGTTTATTCTTGCGTTCTAGCTTGACAAAAAGTTCCCTAGCCTTGAAATAATCCTTTAATTCTAAGGCTTCAAAGGCTTTGTCTATGACTCCTGCTTGAGCCTGAAAAACACTTAAAACCATTACAAAAATGGCCGACAAAAAACTTGTCTTAAACGTACTAATTTGCATAAACATTGGGTATTCGGGAGTGCAAAAGTAACACTCAAAAGATAGCCAATAAAGACGGTGCTTACAGTTCTAATTCTATCTCGGCAAAAAGCTGTTTTAGCTCGGCAACAATCATGGCGGTTGCCCCCCAAACCGTATGACCATCAACCTCAAAAGATGGCGTTTTAAGTTGAAACCCAGTACTCAACTTTATCTCGGTTTCTTCAATAATATCTTCCCTCAGTAAATACTTCATATCAGGAACCAAAATTGACTCTACTTCATGCTGATCAGGAATCAAATTTGGCGGGCTATCTAAAACGCCCAAAATTGGATGCACCAAAAAATTGCTCGGTGGAATATACAGCTCGGTTAAACGGCCAATCACCCTTACATCTTCTTGCTTAATATTCACTTCTTCCTCTGCTTCGCGAAGTGCAGTATGAAAAATATCTCGGTCGTCATTCTCCACTTTTCCGCCTGGAAAACTCACTTGACCACTATGCGTTCCGTCATAATCTGGTCGCTTCATCATCACGGTTTTCAGTGTTTCCCCCTCCTTATAAAGAGCAATTAACACGGCTCCAATTTTAGCCTTAGAAGTGTCTGGCTTATAGGTTGCAGCTGCTTTTGCACGCAGCCCACTAGCCATTTTTAGCTGTGCTTGTAAACCTGGCAGCGGCTTCTCCAATCGCTGAGATAAACGTGCTGTAATTTCATCCATCATTGCAGACAAATATAGGTGCTTGACGTGCGTTCAATGGCTAACTTCGGCATCATAAATTGTGCTTATGGAAACCTACGGACCGGAACATTTAAAAGCAACATTCTTTCTAGACAGCGACAACCCAGAGATTGTTGCCTTCGCGAAGCAAAGCATTGGAAACACAACCTCTGACCAAGATAAGGCGGTAAAACTTTACTACGCTGTGCGCGATGGCTTTAGGTACAATCCTTACGGACTCCATATTGAACCTGAGAAAATACGTGCTTCTGCCCTACTTAAAACCAAGGAAGGGCACTGCATAGACAAGGCTATTTTTCTGGCTGCTTGCGCAAGGGCTGTTGGCATTCCGTCTAGGCTGGAGTTTGCAGATGTAAAAAACCACATAAGCACTCAAAAACTTATTGATGCGCTACAAAGCGATGTTTTTGCAATGCACGGAATTGCCCAATTATTTATTGATGGTAAATGGGTAAAATGCACGCCAGCTTTCAATAAAGAGTTGTGTGTTCTTTTTGATGTAGAACCGTTGGAGTTTGACGGCCAGACCGATAGCTTGTTTCAAGAATTTGACAAGAAGAACAACAAGTTTATGGAGTACGTTGGGCAACACGGCTCATTTGATGATTTTCCACGAGAATATTTTATTGGGGTTATGATTTACAATTACCCACATCTTTTCCCGTACAAGAAAATTAAAGAGGCATTCGTCAAGGCGTAATCGTCAATTTGAAGCATGAAAGCGCAACCTTTATGAGGCTGCACAGCAAAATTGAGGCAACAAAAAAGCCGCTACAAGAGCGGCTTTTCTGGTGGTACCAGCTGGGTTCGAACCAGCGACACATGGATTTTCAGTCCATTGCTCTACCAACTGAGCTATGGTACCTCTTTTGAGGGCTGCAAATGTAAAAATATTTCGAATTGACCAGCAACTTCTTTCAATTGAAATGATGCATGTAATTACCTTTATCGCAAATGAACTTGGCAATTGATATTGGGAACTCCAGAATTAAGTGGGCTCGCTTTGAAAAAAGAGAGGTTATTGAATCTGGAATGACACCCGAATCTGACTTAAAAGCGCTTCAATCGTTAATCGAATTTCATGATTCAGACAGTCTAACTATTTCTTCTGTTGTTCATTTAGACGATGATTTTTCGGCCTTTTGCCATTCAAAAAATGCACTTTTAATTGATTCCAGAACGCCTGTTCCGCTCAAAAACAGTTACGGAACACCATCAACTTTAGGAATTGATAGGCTTTGCGCAGCTATTGGAGCTAAAAGTCAATTCCCCCAAAACCCTGTTCTTACTGTTGATATAGGAACTTGTATTAAGTATGAGTTTGTTTCTGCGGATGGTGTTTATGAGGGAGGAAACATCTCTCCTGGACTTCAAATGCGATTTTCATCGCTTAACAACTACACATCAAAACTTCCGGCTCTAAAGCCAAAAAAAACTGCTGGTCCAATAGGTAAATCTACCAACGATGCGCTCCGTTTAGGCGTTCAGCAAGGAATGTTGTTTGAAATTCAGGCAATGATCCAGACCATGCATACGTTACACCCAAACTTAAAAACGGTTGGAACCGGTGGCGATTTACCCTTTTTTGTAAATGACTTTAAAACTCACATCTTTGCGGATCTTTTGCTCGTACTGCGAGGCATAAATGAAATTTATCTACACAACTCTTAGACAGACACTACTGTCGGCAATGTTCATCCTCCTAAGCGGGTGGGCATTTTTTGCATACGCTCAACCAGCTAATAACTCGCCCTACGCGAGGTATGGATTGGGTAATTTAAATAATGGTGCAAACGTCCGTTCTGCGGGTGTTGGCGGAATGAGTGTGGCAATGCGCGAAGACAGCATTCCATACTTGGTTAACTTTCTTAACCCCGCTTCCTACACATCAATAGGCTTTACGGCATTTGATATTGGCGTTTACGGAAACGTTGCCACCATTTCTACTTCCTCTACCAAGCAAACTGTAAACAAGGCAAACTTGTCTTACTTCGCTTTTGGTTTTCCAATTCTCAGAATTAGAACAAGAGGCAAAATTGACACCAGTATTACGCTTGAAAACGGAAAATTCAAGCGTATTCGTTCAACCAACAAAAGGATTTTTTGGGGTGGAGCGTTTGGACTTCGTGAATTCAGTAGCATTAATTACACAGCCAGCGATTCTCTTTCTGGCTCAACCAACGGAAGCTTTGGGCTAACTAATTACAAATTCCAAGGTGATGGAGGTGTAAATCAGTTCTATATTGGTTTAGGTCTTGCACCACATAAGAATTTCTCTATTGGACTAAATGCCTCTTACCTGTTTGGCAGAATGAACCGCATTCAGCGCGTTGAGTTTACAGATGAGAACTATTTCAACGTAAAATCTGAACGTTTTACAGATGTTGGTGGCTTTTATGTTGACTATGGCGCACAGTATTCTTTAATCTTCAACAAAGACACGGTACGTTCTAAAGACGGAACTCCAGTTCGAAAAAAAGACGGCTCGTTTAAAGTTAGAAAGAAGCAACACACTTTAATTTTTGGAGGAACCTTTGCTCATCCAATGAGCGTGAGAGCCAACAGCACATTTTTTGCTAGAACCTACACGCTTACCACATTTGGCGAAGACCTGTACAGAGACACCATCGTGTTTAACGAAACAAAAGGTGGAAGTATTCAGATGCCTTGGAAATTTGGCTTAGGCCTTACCTGGAAGGCTGGCGAAAAGTGGCTAATTGGTGCAGAGCACACGCAAGAATTATGGAGTTCTTTTAGAGATGCAGACAACAGAAACGATTCTCTAGCGGATGCATGGAAAACAGCATTTGGTGTAGAATACAAGCCATCTGTAGATCCATCTGCAAGAGGTATTGGCGCTTATTTTGGTAAGATGCATTACCGCCTTGGTGGGTACTATGCAATGAGCCAATACATGATAAATGGCACCCAACTTCCAGAATATGGCATAACTCTTGGTTTTGGGTTCCCACTGAGAAGAACTAGAGCCGGAAGCGGAAAGTATGTTCAGAGTATGGTTAACCTAGCGGTTGAGTGGGGACAAAGAGGCACAACAAGCCGATCTCTATTACTTGAAAACTACTGGAACTTTAAGCTCGGTTTTACCCTCAACGATAGATGGTTTATAAAACGCAAATACGATTAAAAATGGTACAATTCAGTCTTACACGAACTAACATGAAAATGCTTGTTCTGGTACAAATGCTTTTGGTTGGTACGCTTGGCGCTACTGCCCAAGACTTTGGTGCAGACCCAGACAAGTGTAAAGAGAACCTTTCGCTTTACAGAGAATATTACAAGCAAAAGAACTACCAAGATGCTTTACCTGGCTGGAGATGGGCTTTTGCCAACTGTCCAAAATCAAGTAAAAACATCATTATCAACGGACCAAAAATTATCACGTTCCAAATTGATAAGAACAAGGAAAACCCAGAAGTGAGAAAAGCTTACATCGATACCTTAATGATGGTTTACGATAAGCGAATTGAGCTTTTTCCGAAGGATGAAGGATACGCATTGGGTAAAAAAGGAATGGATCAGTATAAATATGCTGGAGAAGATTTTACCGTTCCATTTGCAACGCTTTCGGCTTCTATGAAAGTTCATCAGCTTAAAACAGACGCTTACGTTCTTATGCGTTTATATACTGCTGGCATGAAAATGCTTAAGGCGAAGCAAATTGAAATGGATGCCATGTACGATTTGTACGATGAAGTTTCTGCAATTATTGATTCTCAGCTAAAGGAATTCCCAGCAGGAACTACCGAGGAGGATAAGAAGTTTAAAAAGGTTAAAAAAGCCCAGTCTTCTATAGACAAGAACTTTGAACGTATTGCAAAAGAAGACCAATACATTGCGTTAATGCAACCTAAGGTTGAGGCTACACCTGACGATGCTAGCTTACTTGAAAAAGTGACCAACATGATGGTTAAGCGTAAATGGACAAGCAATCCGTTTTACCTAGATGCTTCTGAAAAGCTTTACAAGATTGCTCCATCTACAGTTGCTGCATACAATTTGTATGAAGGACACATGAAAAAAGGAAACTCTAGCGAGGGTTCTAAATTCTTGCAAGAGTCTATTAAACTAGAGACCGACAACACTGAAAAAGCTGATAAGCTTCTAAAGTTGGCTAAGGTTTATGGTTTGCAAAAGAGCTATTCTAAGGCACGTACTACTGCCAATGAAGCGGCTTCATTGAAATCTGGTTGGGGAGAGCCTTACATGTTCATTGGTTCACTTTATTTAAGCACCGCTGGTAGCTGTGGTTCTACTCCTTGCGATACCAAGTATGGAATTTTTGCTGCTGAGGATATGTTTATCAAAGCTAAATCAACAGATGCTAGTCTTGCTTCTGAAGCAAATGGTAAAATTGCCTCATGCAAGAAATACTACCCAGTTGCTAAAGATTGTTTCTTTGAAGGTGTTAAAGCTGGCGACAAGGTTAAAGTTGGTGGCTGGATTGGTGTAGAAACAACCGTTAGAATTGCAGGTTAAGCAAGTAAATAATTCAAGTTTTAAAAAGGTAAGCGAACTACGGTTCGCTTGCCTTTTTCTTTTTGCTCTAGTGCTTGCTGGCTGCGTTAACGATTTAGAAGAAGTTAAAGCCATTACCAGCAATGAAATTCTTCCAGTTGAGGTTGCAGATGACATCAAGATAATTTACTCAGACTCTGCTATTCTCAAGGTAATTTTAGAGGCCCAACACCTAGAAAGGTTTATTGGCGAAAACCCATACCTTGAAATGACCAACGGTGTTCATGTGCGGTTTTACAACAGCTTAGGAACAGTAGAATCTGAACTAAGCTCTAACTATGCAGTTAGCTACGAGAATACCGACATTATGGAGGCCAAAGAGAATGTGGTAGTGGTTAACCAAAAAGGCGAAACGCTAAACACAGAACATCTCATTTGGGAAGAAAAAACAGAACGAATTCATACCGAAGAATTTGTAAAAATTACCACCGAAGATGAAGTTATCTTTGGGCATGGTTTTGAGTCAAACCAAGATTTTACCAAGTACCGAATCAAGAAAATAAAAGGAACAATAGATTTAAACGATGCTGAGAGTACTGAAGGTTCTTGAAATGGCTTGGTTAGCCATTGGCGTTTTCTCCATTATTATGGGGGCATACCAATACCACATGGTGGGATTAGAAACTGCGCAATGGTTCTTTTTAGGCGCCCTACTTTCTGGTGTTTTCTATGCGTTTAGAAGAAAGCAGCGGAAGAAATTTGAGGCTGCCAACGAAAACGAAAAACCCGAATCGAAGTGATCTATTTGGTCATTCTTGCGTGTTTACTGCTTTCTGGGTTTTTCTCAGGAATGGAAATCGCGTTCGTTTCGGCCAACAGATTTAAAGTTGAGGTTGACAAAAAGAAAGGAACACTTTCTGCATCAATAATTGCGGGTTTCCTAGAAAATCCATCCAGATTCATCAGTTCACTTCTAGTTGGAAACAACATTGCTTTAGTTGTATATGGCATTACCATGGCCAAAATTCTTGAGCCATGGATTATGACTTACACCGATAGCGAATCTGCAATTCTGGTAATTCAAACCATTGTTTCAACACTTCTTATTCTGGTTACTGCGGAGTTTTTACCAAAAGCATTTTTCAGAATTAACCCCAACAGAATGCTAGACGTTTTTGCGGTTCCCGCGAAGGTGTTTTACGTACTTCTTTATCCGTTAGTCTGGATAATTGACCGCTTCTCAAAACAGATTTTATCGGCCCTATTTAAGGTTAAACTGAACGAGGAGCAGATGACGTTTGGCCGTTCAGATTTAGATGAATACGTTAACGAATTTGCTCAAAACGAGTTGCAAGAAGAGAACGTTGATAGTGAGATTCAAATCTTCAGAAATGCCCTCAACTTTAGTGAGATAAAAGTGCGCGAATGCATGATTCCGAGAACCGATATAACGGCCATGGAAATCAATGACGACATCGCGGAGCTAAAGCAAAAGCTGGTTGACACAGGTCTCTCAAAAATCTTGATTTACAGAGACGACATCGATAATATCATTGGATACGTTCACTCCTTCGAGTTGTTCCAGAAACCGAGTACAATTAAGAGTGTAATTCGTCCAATAAGTTTAGTCCCAGAAAGCACTAAAGTGAAAGATTTACTGGCACTGTTTGGTCAGCAACATAGAAGCGTAGCCGTAGTTCTTAATGAATTTGGTGGTACAGCAGGAATGGTTACTACAGAAGACATTATTGAAGAAATCTTTGGCGAGATTGAAGATGAACATGATACTGAAGGGCTGGTTGAGGAAAAAATCAGCGATACAGAATATTGTTTCTCCGCACGTTTAGAGATTGATTACCTCAATCAGGAATACAATATTGGCTTGCCAGAAACAGATGCTTACGAAACACTTGCTGGCTTCATTATAGAGCATCACCAAAGCATTCCAGAACTGGAGGAAGTTATTAAACTTGGTAATTTTCAGTTTACAGTTACCAAGGTTGAGAGCACCAGAATTGAAGAAGTTGTGCTTAATATCCTCGAGTAACTTTTCCAAAATGGTAACGCAGGATTAACATCTCACCCCAACAGGATGTCCAACTTTGGCCCGAAGATTAAGAAGAGATGAAGGATAAATCAACCATCCTAATAGTAGATGACGAGGAAGACATCCTCGAGTTTTTAGAGTACAACCTCAAGAAAGAAAATTTCGAAGTTCACACAGCTTCTTCTGGTAGAAAAGCCATTGAAATTGCGCAAGAGGCTCACCCAGACCTTATTATTTTAGATGTGATGATGCCAGAATTAGATGGCATTGAAACATGTAAAGAGCTGCGCGAACTTCCAGGAATGGAAAACACGCTTATCGCGTTTCTAACCGCACGTAATGAAGACTATTCTCAGATTGCCGGGTTTGATGCTGGCGCGGATGATTACATCAACAAACCAATCAAACCTCGTGTTCTTGTAAGCAGAATAAACGCCTTGCTTAGGAGAAACAATCCGCTTAACAAAAACCAAGTTTTTGAAACCAAATCTGGTCTCAAAATTGACCGTAACAAATACATTATTGAGCTAGACGGGGAGGAAATTTCATTGCCTAAAAAGGAGTTTGAACTGCTCGCTCTTTTAGCGTCTAAACCGGGAAACGTTTTTACCAGAGACTTCATTTTAAGTTCAGTTTGGGGAGACCAAGTAGTGGTTGGCGACCGAACAATAGACGTACACATTAGGAAGCTGCGAGAGAAGATTGGGGACAAGCGTATCTCAACAGTCAAAGGCGTTGGCTACAAATTCGAACAGTAAATTGGAGCATGAAAAGCCCGGATAGACGCAACCTAATTCTTAAGTCTTCGCTGGCTCTCGCGTTAGTCGCCACTTTGTTTATTGCTGGGCTAGATTTTCTTTTCGGACAAGAAATTAAAGTCTCAAAAACTGCTTTGGTTTTTGTTGGGCTATTTGCTGGTAGCTACTTCACTTTCAGGATAGTAGTAAACGAGTTTATTTATCAGAAAATAAAACTGATTTACAAAACCATACACAACCTAAAAACGCCCAAGCAAGAGTTAAAAACCATGCTCAAAGAGAATCAAGACGTTCTTGATTCGGTGAATAAAGAGGTGGTTTCTTGGGCAGAAAACAAGCAAAAAGAGATTGAATCGCTCAAAGATCAGGAGGAATACAGACGAGAATTTTTAGGCAACGTTTCGCATGAATTGAAAACACCAATTTTCAACATTCAAGGGTACGTTCATACTTTACTTGATGGCGGTTTGGAAGATGAGGACATCAATAGAAAATTCCTGATTAGGGCAGACAATAGTGTTGACAGAATGATTTCTGTGGTTGAAGACTTAGAGGAAATTGCACAGCTTGAATCTGGCAGAGTTGAACTTAAACTCGAGGACATCAATATCGTTGAATTAGCCAGAGAAGTGATTGAAATGCAGGAAATGAAAGCCGCAGACCGGAACATCAAAATCGCATTTGGGGCTAATTATGATAGACCAATAATTGTACGAGCAGACAGCAATCAAATCAAGCAGGTTTACACCAACTTGCTTGACAACGCCATCAAATATGGCAAGGAGGAAGGCCAGATTTTTTTACGGTTTTACGACATGGACCAGAACACACTTTGCGAGGTAGCAGATGATGGTTCTGGTATTGCCGAACATCATATTCCAAGGTTGTTTGAGCGGTTTTACCGAGTTGACAAAGCCAGAGACCGACACGCGGGCGGAACTGGACTTGGATTGGCTATCGTGAAACACATCATTGAAGCGCATGAACAAACAATTAACGTGCGTTCAAATACTGGTAAAAACTCAGGTACAACCTTTTCCTTTACGCTTAAGAAAGTTTAGCCACCAACTGGTTCAGCGCGTGCTTGTATCCATCACCACTCCGCTTTTCAAATCCGATAAAGGAGCCACTTTTACTCCAAACTTCCGATAGGTTTAATCTCCCTTGGCGCATTGAAAAATGCTTGCCTTCTGAGCTAAACTTTTTAGCCAGATATTCTTGCTCAGTTTGACCAGGTGTAGGAACGAACGCAGCCTTTTTTCCCAAGGCAGATAAATCCATAATGGTTGAATAGCCCGATCTAGAGACAACAAGACTTGCACGTGCCATCTCCCTCTCCAATTCGGAGGCATTGAGATGAGATACAATTCGATGTCCATTCTTATCTAGTCGATCAACATGTTTATCTGGAGTTCCTAAAACAGCTACTGCACTACCTTCAAACTCGTTCAACTGAGTAAGAACCATTTTCTCAAAACGAGTTCTCTGCGGCTCGGGCCCAGAAATCAAAACAAGTAAGTCAAGATCCACACTTGTATTGCATTCTCCAAAACGGGACAAACAACCAATGTGCTTAGCGTTTTGTGGCAGAGAAAACTTGTGCGACAAATCTCCTGACAGACCATTGTCCGCAAAATCTGGCACCCAAACTTCTGCAAATTTCTCCATGTAACTGGCGTGAATCCTGTACAATAGAGACTCGAAAAAAGGCGCCTTAATCATTACCTGATGCGTCATATAAACACACGGTATTCGGTTTGAGAACAAGCCGAACCTATTGTCTGAAATGACGGCATCCAAGTTTAGCTGGTCTATCAACCCGTCTAATTCAGAAGCTTCTTCCTTTATCCTGCGTAAAATGTGCGGAGTGGATTTGAACATCTTCCAAGCCATTCCACTTCCTTCTGGATAGGAAATATTGTAGCCTTCTAGCTCAACAGATTCAACATTAGGAAATTCGCCTCTCAGCAACTCCATCGGCCTACCAGCGGATGCAATAATTGGTTGATTTCCTGTTTCCAACAAATGCCGAATTAACGGTATGCAGCGTGTTGCGTGACCTAATCCCCAGTCAAGTGGTGCTATTAAAATTCGTTTGCTCACAATTATGTCGCAAAATGCCAAAAAATCAATCGAAACCCACGAATTGATTTTTATCAATTGCAACTCAGAATTATATTTGTGCCCCCCTATTAAACAACCCCATGCGAAAACTCATTCTTGCCCTCTCAGGATTTATCCTGTGCACTGCGGGCTACTCCTACGTAGGTACCGACACCATAACATCAGAAGTTGAATTCCCACGTTATGAACGTGAAATGGACTATAAAGGCCACAAAAAGTCGTCTTATTATGTAACGATGGATGACGGCATCAAACTAGCCGTAAACGTCTATTTACCGAAAGGTTTGAAGAAGGGAGAGAAAGTGCCAGCAGTACTTTTTCAAACACGATACTGGCGCGCAGCTGGTGTAAAATGGCCTTTCAACTTAATGGTTGACGTTGTGCCGCACACCGCCAACTTCCCAGTACTCGATTTTCCTAAATACGGCTACGGATTAGTTACTGTTGATGTGCGCGGAAGCGGAGCATCTGAAGGAGAGAAAACACTTACCCTTTGCGACATGCGCGAGGTGTTAGACAGCAAGAATATTATTGATTGGGTGGTTGAGCAAGAATGGTGCTCCGGAAACGTTGGCGCAACTGGCGTTTCTTACATTGGAAACACCGCTTTGTACGCGCTTTACAATCAGCATCCGAACTTAAAAGCCATTGTACCAACCTACTCTGTTTGGGATTTGTATGATGATGTTTCTGCACCTGGTGGCATCTACTTTCATCAGTTTATAAGTATGTACGCCAAGTTCTGCGAAGCGTTAGATCAGAACACCATTCCAGCGCACAGAAACAAAGGCAAGAACAAGCTGTCTTATGGTGTTGAGCGCGTGAAAGGATTCAGTAAAAAGGACATGGAGCCTATTTGGAAAAATCACTCATGTAATCACTACCACAGAACCGAAGGTGGCACAGCAGAATACATGGACGATGTGTTTACCGTAAACGGGTTATTCCGCGTTCAAGATGTACTATCTCCCCATTTGTTTGAAGATAAAATCAAGGGTGCAGATGCAGCGATTTATTCTTGGAGCGGTTGGTGGGATGCTGGTTTTGCGCACTCGGCCATCAAACAATACATCAACCTAGATAACGGCAAAAACCGAATGCGACTTGGGCCT
This sequence comes from Flavobacteriales bacterium, assembly GCA_049608805.1. Taxonomy (GTDB): domain Bacteria; phylum Bacteroidota; class Bacteroidia; order UBA10329; family UBA10329; genus UBA10329. The sequence continues at coordinate 11,694 of JBMYXX010000061.1, forward strand.
TGGAATCATGGTGGCGGAGCGAACGTTAGTCCTTCGGTTGCAGCCGCTTCTCAGTATGATGATGTAAAGGAAATCGTTCGTTTCTTCGATTACCACCTCAAGGAAATAGACAATGGATTGGAAGATTCTCCTAGAATCCATTATTACACAATGGGCGAGAATGTTTGGAAAACATCTGATGTTTGGCCGATTGAAGCAGAGCGAAATCAATTGTATTTATCTGAGAAAAGCGCTGGCTGGAGCGAACCAACCAATGTAGAGTCTTTCACTTCGTATAAAGTTGATACCACTCATTCTTTGGG
>JBMYXX010000062.1:0-11977 GCA_049608805.1 Flavobacteriales bacterium
CTATTATAATGTTGAAGCGCACGTAAACAACATTTACTTGCCCAAGTTTGAGAACAAGAAACCACTCTACATTGGTTTCTTTAATACAGGAGCTTATCAGAATGAATTGGGCGGATATGGCGGCATACAGCATTGTTTAATCCCATCGCCAAAGCAAATCCTCATTTCTAAAGAAAAAAATGGGGGGTTGAAAACCGTTGTCTTTTCTGATGAGCAGAGCCATGAAAGCATGCTCAAAATCTTGGGTTACTAAAAATCATCTGTATTAAACCGTAACCTTTAATGACTATTGGCGTTACGTGTAACTCGCAATAATCAATTAAGAGATTCTTGTACAATGAATTCAACTTATTTTTATCTTGCATTCAGTGAAACAGGAACTTGGGCGAAAACGACAAAAAGCGCATTCGGTTGAGAGATTTATTTAGTTACAGTTCGGTATTTTTTGTCCTAATCTTTGGACTTTCCACCTTGGTAGGTTGTGATGATAATCAAAGTGAAGATTTAGGAGCTGCAAAGATTTCTGAGGGGAAGATTGTTTATACGTTATCCTACCCGCAATTTGAAGATGACAACATTTTCACTTCGATGTTTCCGAGTGAAATGACCTTTAAGTTTAAAGACAACAATACTCGCAATGAGCTAAAAACCAAAATGGCGATTTTCAGCACATCGCTCTTGGCTAACAACAAAGACAAGAAGGTTACTCACTTGGTGAAAATTGCCAACAAGTATTCTGGTTTGGAGATGGATAGCATGGAAATTATGGAGGAATATGGCCGTAAACCAGATGGTATGGTCATTACTCCTACAGAGCAAACCAAGGTTATTGCTGGTTATAACTGCCAGCATGCTTTAGTCTCTTTTAAGGAAGATACTGCAAGCAATTTTGACCTTTATTACACGAACGAAATTGAGATAAAAGACCCAAACTGGTGTACTCCGTTTCACGAAATAAAAGGTGTATTGATGGAAGCCAATGTGAACAAGTTCAACATTGACATGCGTATGGTTGCTACCGCAGTGGTTGCTGAGGAATATCCGCAAGAGGAGTTTCAGATTACCAACGAGTACGAGCCAATTACGGTAACAGAAATGGCGGATATCTTCCAAAGTTTCTAATTGTAAAACATCCTAAAACCCTTCCCGTTAGTCCATTTCTAAGGAAGCCTGTTTGTTCGGGTTTTTCTTACATTTGAGTTCGAAGCGGAATGGCCGAAAAACAAAGTAAATCAGGTACAAAAAAGGCATCAGCCAAGACTAAGAAGAGCACGAAAAATGGCTTCTTAGAAATTCTTGGCGATTCTAGAACTCGCACAATTGCGGGTTTGTTCTTGGTTATCGTTTCTGCATTTCTCACGTTAGCTTTCGTTTCTTATTTGATTGATGGCCCCGCAGATCAGAGTGCGGTGCAAGAACTTTCCGAAACTATTTCCAATCCAGACGAGCGAGTTAATAACTGGATGGGGAAATTTGGCGCAGGCGTAGCCGAACAGTTCATTTACAATTGGTTTGGATTTGCGGCCTTCTTGTTCCCGTTTTTGCTTCTGATTATTGGCCTGAAGGTGCTCTTCAGAAAGAGCATTGTTCCCATAAGTAGAGCTATCCAGCATTCTTTATTCTTTCTCTATCTCCTTCCCCTCACTATGGGTTTTCTGTTTTCAGAAAACTTCTCTTTGTCTGGCGGTTTGGGTTACCAACTCCACCGTTGGACATCAAGTTTAGTTGGCTCTACAGGTACAGCGCTTATTATTCTATTTCTATCCGTAATCTATCTATCGGTGGTTTTTAACCTATCGGTTGATGGCATTAAAGAGTTGTTTTCTGCAAAGGACAAAGAAGCCGAAGCTGACGACAATGCAGAAGTAGATGAAGACGGATTTACACCCGTTGCAGACATCACGGTAAAAACCAACGAGCTTGATTTAAAAGACAAGCCGGAGCCAAAACCGATTCCTGTTGTTGAGCCAGAACCAACTCCTGAACCAGAGATACAGCTTGAGGCAACAGTAATTCCTCCGCCAGAACCTGTTATTGACGCGCCAACATTAGATGCAAGTCCGGTTGGTGATGCAGTAAAGTTTGAGATTGAAAAAGCTGAAGTTGAGGAAGAAACCGTTGCCGAAGGTGATGGCGAAGGAATGGGCGAATACGACCCAACCCTAGATTTAAGTCATTACAAAAAGCCAGGTCTCGACTTGCTTGAAGCCTACGGGAAAGGAGAAATTTCCGTAGATCAGGAAGAGCTGGAAATGAACAAGAACAAGATTGTTTCCACCCTTCGGAATTACAATATTGAGATTGAGCGCATCAAAGCTACCATCGGCCCAACGGTTACGCTTTATGAGATTGTTCCTGCTCCAGGAATTAGAATTTCCAAGATTAAGAACTTGGAAGATGATATTGCATTAAGCCTTTCTGCATTAGGGATTAGAATTATTGCACCAATTCCTGGCAAGGGAACCATTGGTATTGAGGTTCCAAACCTGAATCCTGATACGGTTTCTATGAAGGCCGTTTTAAGTTCGGAGAAGTTTCAGCATTCTAAAATGGAACTTCCAATTGCTCTAGGAAAAACTATATCTAACGAAACGTACGTAACCGACCTTACCAAGATGCCGCACTTGCTTATGGCTGGTGCTACTGGTCAAGGTAAATCGGTTGGATTGAACGCAGTTCTTGCATCTATCCTTTACAAAAAACATCCCGCGCAGGTAAAGTTTGTATTGGTTGACCCGAAAAAGGTTGAGCTTACGCTATTCAATAAAATTGAACGTCATTTCTTGGCTAAGTTGCCAGATACTGAAGAGGCAATTATTACTGATACTCAGAAAGTTGTTACCACGCTCAACTCGCTTTGTTTAGAGATGGATAACAGGTACGAGTTGCTTAAAAATGCGCAGTGCCGAAATCTAAAAGAGTACAACGGTAAGTTTATTGCCCGCAAGCTGAACCCGAAAGAAGGACATAAGTATTTGCCTTACATCGTTTTGGTGGTTGATGAGTTTGCCGACTTAATTATGACCGCTGGTAAGGAAGTTGAAACGCCAATTGCTCGTTTAGCTCAACTTGCTCGTGCAATCGGGATTCACTTGATCATTGCAACGCAAAGACCTTCGGTAAATATTATTACAGGTACCATTAAAGCAAACTTCCCTGCAAGGATTGCTTTCCGTGTAACATCTAAAATTGATTCTAGAACCATTCTAGATGCTGGCGGTGCAGACCAATTGATTGGGCGTGGAGATATGCTGATGTCAACTGGAAACGATATCGTGCGTTTGCAGTGTGCGTTTATTGACACTCCAGAAGTTGAAAAGGTTTGTGAATACATTGGCTCTCAGCAAGCTTATCCAATGGCTTTTGAATTGCCTGAGTACATTGACGAAAGCAGTGCCGAAGTTGGCGGAGTTGACCTTGGAGATAGGGATGCATTGTTTGAGGATGCAGCAAGAATTGTGGTTCAGCACCAGCAAGGTTCTGCATCTCTTTTACAAAGAAGACTTAAGCTTGGGTATAACCGAGCAGGCCGAATTGTTGATCAATTAGAAGCCGCAGGAATTATTGGACCGCATGAAGGAAGCAAGGCCAGACAAGTTCTTATTACTGATGAGATGAGTTTGGAACAAATCTTGCAAAACCACGGTTGAGAAAATTAGAAATGACCAGAACACTACTATTACTCTTTTTACTTCCACTGGGCTTAATGGCTCAGTCTGACGAAAAATCGAAGTCCATTTTAAAGGCAGTTAGCGAGACGCACAAAGCCTACAAAGACATAAGTGTTGAGTTTGATTACACGCTAGAAAACAAGGATGCAGGCATAAATGACACGCGCAGCGGCAAGCTTGCTCTCAATGGAGATAAGTTCTATTTACAGCTTATGGGACAAGACATTTACAGCGATGGCAAGATTGTTTGGTATGTAATGAAAGAGGACTTGGAAGTGCATATAAAGAGCATTGCTGAGTTCAAAGAAGAGACCGAATTAGATCCAGCCAACTTTTTCAATCAGTATGACAATGGCTACAAGTCTAAATTTCAGGCAGAGGAATTGAAAGACGGAAAAACACTAAATGTGGTTGATTTATTCCCGGAAGACCCGGGAAAGAAGCCTTACTCTAGAATTAGAATGGCCATCAATAAATCGAACAACCACGTTTCTTATTCTAAGACGTTTGGAAAGGATGGCACCAACTATTTGTTGGAAGTAAAGTCTATGAAAACTGATGCTGGCTTACCTGTTGAAGACTTCGTATTTAATCAAGCGCAGTTTGAAGCAGACGATTATGATGTGGTTGATTTTAGGTAGGCAAACCCTTATCTAACCAACGTAACGTTTCCGCAAAAGGACTTTTCCTCTCCACGCACATCTAGAATATCAATGCGATAAACGTAACTGTCTTGAGGACAGTCTTTGCCTTTGTATTTCCCGTCCCATGGTTGTTCCATTCTTGCGGTGTAATACAATTCCTTGCCCCACCTATCATAAATAATCATTGAGAAATCCTCAATTCCAATTCCCTTTGCAGTAAATCCATCATTCAATCTATCTTCATTTGGAGTAAACGAATTAGGAATGTAAATGAATGTTTCTGGGTCTATATGCACGTTTTGCATAAACGTGGAAGTACAAACTCCATTAGTGGCTGTTAACATGGCCAGGTAGTCACCCTCAGCAGGATAACTATTTCTTGGGTCTTCTTCTGTACTGGTATTGCCATCTCCAAAATCCCAGAAGTAATCCACTCCGTTAGACGTGGTGTTGTTGAACCGAATTCTCGGGTCTAACATGGTTGCATTAGTTGGTCTGTGAGTAAAGCTGGCTTCTGGCGTTACGTAAATAGAAATGGCACCTTCCTTTATTATCGTATCTGCACATCCACCAATTTGCGTGGTTACAACCAACTCAATATCATAAATACCTGGCGACACATACGTGTGGTTGGGAGATGCTTGATTGGAGGTTGAGCCATCACCAAAATTCCACTGGTAAGAACCGATGGCATAATTTGGGTCGATTGAACTTTGGTCTTCAAAACCAATCTCAATAGGCGTGCAACCTTCATTATCTGAAAAGCTAAATTCTGCCGTTGGATAAGGGTAAATCTCTAAATCTGTTCTTCCCAAACCAACACAACCACTATCGGAGGTGGCTGTTAACTCGGGCGCGAACCCTCCATAGGCATTATAGATGTGAGTAGGTTCCATCTGATCGCCCACAGCTCCATCGCCAAAAGTCCAGTTCCACTGATTAATTGTGCCATTATTAGGTACTGTAGAATTGGTAAATGCAGTTTGATCTCCGAAGCAACCATCAGGTGCAGAAATAGAAACTTCTGGTGTTGGATTTACGTGCACGGAACCAACAATAGTGTCTCTACAACCTTGATCGCTTTGCGAAATTAGCGTAACATCAAATGCGCCATTTGCTGTGTACGTATGCGCTGGGTTCTGGCTGTATTCTATTGGAGTAGCATCTCCAAAACTCCACTCCCAGCCCACTACTGTTCCTTGCGGGATGCTTGATAAATCGGTAAAATTGGTTTCTTCTCCGAAGCAAGAAAGTGTTGCCGACAAATTTGGTACAGGTCTGGGATGTACAACCACATCTGTTGTAAGAGTGTTAAAACACTGGTCTGCAGTACCAACCGTTAGGCTTACGGTGTAGTTTCCGTAGGCTGCGTAATCATACGTTGGAATTACATCTGTTGATGTGTTTCCGTCTCCAAAATCCCATAAATAGGTAACAATGGGCCCAAAGCTGCTGTTGGATATTTCTAGTGTTTCTTGCTCGCAATAATCTGGTCCGTTAGCAATTGTAAACACCGGAATTGGACCATCAATAACTTCTGCCGTGCCCGTAGTTGTGGCGAAACAACCGTTGGCGCTGGTGGTTGTAAGTGTTACCGTATAGGTTCCAATATTGGGATAAATGTGTGTTGGATTTGTACCCGTTCCTGTGGTTCCATCGCCAAAATACCAATCGTAAGTAACAATTGTTCCCGTAGAGTTATCGTTAAACTGAACGGCATTTCCGTTACAAACAGCCACCGGATCAGGGAAATCTGCAACCGGAATTGGATCTACATCTATTATTAAGCTGTCTATAGAAGTACACGCGTTGGCGTCTGTTAACTCAACATAATAAGTGGTTGTAACAGTAGGCGTAGCTTCCGGATTGGCTATAATGTTGCTGCTCAAATCGGTTCCAATCCAAACAAAATCTCCAACACCAACCGCGTTGAGCTGAACCGCATCTCCCTCGCAAATATTGGCGTCTGCACCAGCATCAAGATTTGGTGCTGGCACCACATTTACGGTCATTTCATCCGTATCAACGCAGTTATTGGCATCAATTGCAGTTACTGTATAAAGCGTTGTGGTAGAGGGAGTTGCTATAGGATTAGCAATTGTTCCATCGTTTAACGTTGCGTCTGGTGTCCAAGAATACGTGACACCACCTGATGCCGATAGGTTTGCTTCTTCTCCCTCACAAAGGGTTTGGTCTTGACCAGCAACTGCCGTAGGCAATGGATTCACAGTAACTTGAACCATATCACTCCCAGAACATCCATTGTTTGAAACAAACGTTAACCCATAATTGCGGTCAACCACTGTATTGGTGGTAGGACTTGGAGCTGTTGCGTTACTTAAATCAGTTGTAGGAGACCAAGTATAAGTTCCGCTACCCAAGGTATTTGGTGTGTTTAGCTGAATATTATCTCCAATACATAAATCTATATCTGGCCCCAAATCAACCACCGGAGTTGGGTCAATAGTAATTGGTATCACGGTATCTTCCACACAACCTTCGGTGGTAATAGACAGGTTTACATCAAAGGTTCCTGCGGCATTGAAAGTGTGCGTTACTGGTATTCCAGAATCGGTTGATCCATCATCAAAATCCCAAGAATAATTGGTGATGTTGCCTGAAGAAGTAAGCGAAGCATCTTCGAACGAAATAGCTTCTCCAACGCAAGTTGTGGTATTAGTTACGGTATAATCTGGCAGGATGGAATTACAAAACCGTTGATCTGCACTTGCAGAACCTGTTCCTCCTGTCCAGCCCCAATAAACGTTTGGGTCTCCTCCAAAGATATCGTTTACAACATCTCCGGTATAGCTGGTTCTATAAACGCCATCAAAGAAAATAGCCAGCGTATTTATGCTCGGCTCCCATCTAATTTGAATGGTATGCCACTGGCAATCTTCAATATTATTTGTTGTGGAACTAGCTACAACTGGCCCGGCCAAATTGGCTACAGAACCATGGTCTGCCACACCGTTTTGCATAACCGCAATGTGATCTTCTTGCGGATCCATCATGGTAACATCATTTGGCCAAGTATCTACCTCAACAGATAAGGATGGGTTAATACCACCATAACCTAAAGAACTAGAACCTCCTCCTTGGTTAACGTTTACAGGCTGAAGAACAAATGCTATTCCATCTGCTCCCCACTCATCGCAACCAAGCCAAACTTCAAAATTGTAATTAAACGGATCGGAGAGATTAATCTGGTTTACATTCCAAACAGAACCACCAGAAAAAGGAACATCCTCTGATAACTGATAGCAGTTACAAGAGATTTGGTTGGCATCGCCATTTATCTGATACTGCGCTTTTGCTCCCATGGAGAAAAGCACTGCAAGCGCTGCTAATATTGAGTTTCGAAAGAACACGTTAACTAATACTCTTGTTGCTTAACTCCTCTACCTAAATAATGTTACGTGTCCGCGATAAAGATGCGGATTGCCCTTTACATCTAACAGTTTAAAACTGTAAATGTAAGTTCCATTTTGAACTTGTTCTCCCATATAGGTTCCATCCCAATGGTAATCGTATTCGTTAGATTCAAAGATTAACTCTCCCCACCTATCGTAAATACCCATGTTATAGACTTTTATGCCAATTCCGGAGCCGAAAAATTCATCGTTAATACCATCAGCATCTGGTGTAAAGCCAGATGGAATGTAAAACCTGAACTCTGGATCAACAATTACCTGAATCTCCGCAGTGTCTTTACAACCAAACTGCGTGGTTACATACTGCACTATATCGTAGGTTAATGTATCCTGATACTCATGTTCTGGGTGCTGAATATAGCTTGTTGCTCCATCTCCCCACGTGTAAAACCAATCGGTAACATTTGGTGTAGATAAATCGGTAATACTGAACTGTGGGAACAGTATATCTGTTCTCTCTGGATCTACCGAGAACAACGCATCTGGCTTTGGATATTCCGTCATATAGTCTTGGTATAACGTATCTGAAATACAGCCGTTGGCGGATGTAACCTTTAAATAGACCGAATAAACCCCAGTATCAAAATCACCAAGCTCCTCATCCCAATACGTATGTTCTGGATTTGGAGATGTTACAACTCCTGGCCCATCTCCGAAATTCCACTCCCAAGCCGATAATCCGTAAGGTGCTGGAATAGTGGTTTCATCAACAAAATAGGCTCTAAATGGCTGACATCCTTCCGTTGTATCTACCGTGAATTGCACCTCTGGCAAAGGAAAAACCTCTACTGCATGTGTTACAGTATCTACACAGCCATGATTGGTTATTACCGACAATTCCACGCTGTAAATGTCAGGAATGAGGTAAAGGTGAGCCGTATCTTGATTTGCACTTGAAGTTGCATCGGCAAAATCCCAATTCCAATCTGTTAGATAATCGGCAGGTGCGTTTTCTAAGGTTGTTAAGTCTAAAAACTGGGTTGTGTCTTCTAAACAATTAGCCAATCCTTCGGCAAAATCTGCAATTGGTTTTGGGTGAACTCTAATCGGAGTTAGGCTTGTATCTGCCATACAACCAGCATCGCTAGTTACGGTTAACTGTACCGAGTAATCTCCCCAAACAGCATAGGCATGAGTTGGGTGCTGAACACCAGTTTCAATAATACCATCTCCAAACTTCCAAACCCAATCGGTTACGTTATACACTCCGCCCACGGTAGATAAATCTGTAAACGTTGTAGCCAGCGGAAAGCAAACCGTGTCTGCAGCAAACATGGCTGTTGGCACAGGGAAAATCTCAATTGTTTGCGTTAGCGTATCTAAACAACCATGATTAGATACCGTTTGCAATTCAATATCGTAGAAGCCCGGCAACAAATACTCTTGCCCTACTGGCTGTTGAACGGTTGATGAATCTCCATCTCCAAAATCCCAATAGTAATTGGTTATTGAGCCCGATACAATGCTTGAATTGTTGCTATAAACAGCGGCATCGTACAGACAAACATCACTGAAAGAAAAATCGGAAACTGGCAAATCGTAAACCTCCGTAGTATGAGAAACCGTGTCTAAACAACCAAAGTTTGTTTCGGAGATTAAGGTTACCGTGTAAACCCCGCTTGTATCAAACGTGTAAATTGGGTTTTGGGTGGATGATGTTCCAATGGCATCGCCAAAATCCCATTCCCAACCCGTAATGGATGAACCCGTTGCAACCAAAGACTGGTCTGTAAACTGGTTTTCATCGTCCTGACAAGCAGCAAAAGAACCAAACTCCGCATTCGGTTTTGGGTAAACAAGAATGGACTGCATCATGGTATCAATACAACCCAAGTCAGATTCTACAATGAGAGAAACCGTGTAAACTCCACCAAGCGCATAGACGTGCGTGGTATTCTGGTCTGTAGATTGGTCTCCATCGCCAAAATGCCATGTCCAAGAAACTATAGCACCAACCGGCACGGTAGATTGGTCTGTAAACGTCATGAGCAACTCGGCACAAACAGTATCTGTTGTAAAATCTGCCGTTGGCGCAGCGTACACCGTTACGCTTTGTGTTAATGTATCTGTACAAACAGAATCTGTGTAAGAAATGAGCGTTACGTTGTAAACGCCCGTATCGCCATAGGTATGAACTGGGTTTTGAATAGTTGAAGAGGCGCCATCACCAAAATCCCATTGCCAGCCTTCTATGGTACCAGCAGAAACGGTGGTTAAATCTGTAAAGCTGGATACGTTTCCTTCGCAAACATCTGTAGGTCCAAAATCTGTAACAGGAATCGGGAATGCGTAAACTTCTTGCGTAATGGCAGCTGGGCAACCACTATCTGACATTGCTACCAGGGTAACATCATAATAGCCCGTTGCGGCATATTGATGTGTGCCGTTTTGTGTTACAGCAGGTGGCGAAGCATCTCCAAAACCCCACGCCCAAGACACAACTTGACCCGTGTCTATTGTAGAAACATCTGTAAACGTAAAGAGCGTATCTGAGCAAACATTACTTGTTTGAAACCCGACATCTGGAGGCGGATTGGCCCAAATGGTTTGTTCGCTGGTATCTACGCAACCCAAATCGTTGGTAGCAATTAGCTGCACGGTATAATCTCCGCTAGCAGTGTAGGTGTGCGTTGGGTTTTGAACCCCCGTTATCGTGGTTCCATCACCCATATCCCATGCCCAATCAACTACATAAATGGGCGGAAACCCAACGGGATAGTTGCTATATGATTGGTCGTTAAGCTGAACAACAGAATCTACACATGCGTTTGCCGCATCGAAAATTGAAACTGGGTCATCAATATAAAACACGTTAATGGTATCATCTCCTGTACAGCCTTCAGAATCGGTAACCGTTACAATGTATTCTCCTGCAGTTACCCAGCGGCTAGCTGTTGTTTCTCCATCATTCCATAAGTAGGTGTATGGCGGGAATCCGTTAGAAACAAGCGTATTCATTTCTACAGAATCTGTACACGAAATAGCTACTGTGTCAATATCTACATCTAGCTCTAGCCCCGTTATAATAAACTCATAGGTAAAGTTGGCAAACCCAACCACCGGACAATTATCGTCAAAAGCAGTAAATACAAGTACTTGGTTGGTTCCAATGTCCGATTGGTCTGGTGTCCATACAAACTCCCCTACAATTCCGCCCGGAGCAGAAGCATTAGGAACATTATTGAAGGTGGCACCAGGAAAATCGTCTATGTTTTCTGCAACCATATTGTAGGTTAACCCAGGCAATGTGTTATTGAGATAAACATCTAGCTGCAACGGAGTATCTGAACAGATTACAATGGTGTCTGAGTCGAAAAGTCCATCTTGATCAATATCAAAATCGTTACCGGGGTTTTGCGGGCAATTGTTAATTACCCGCACCTGCATGTCTCGTACAATGCGCCCAATAAGCACACCGTTTCGGTACTCCTCTACCATAACGCCAATTACCGTAATCTGCCCATTGCTGGTTGGCTGCGTGGTAATTACGCCATCACTAAAATTATAGTAGTTGTTGTTTAGTGGGTTATTCGGATTGTAACCTCCGTTATAATTTACGCTCTGCCCAGCATTAGTCCACGGTGTGTAGAGGCTGTAAACCAGTAAATCTCCATCAACATCATAAGCCGATGCAAGGATGGTATTGTCTTCGTTTAAGCAGATAAATCCTCTTGCAGGAACATCAAATTGCGGAGAACTATTGCAAGGTGCATCTAGGTTATTCAGAAAAGCATTTACGTAGATATCTTCACTACCTGGGGCTCCTATTGTATTAATCTGGTCGCTACGGCAGCAGAGGTCGTAGCTAAACGTCCAATCATCGCAGGCCGCAAGGTTAACCGTTGCTTCGTAAACGTATTCCTGAATACCGGGATTACTACCGCCATTACCGTTAGAGGCAGAACAATAAACTGGCAATTCGTAATTAGCCAAATACTGATCAAAGGGAGGGAAATGCGGCTCTGGTGGTTGTAGGGTCATTCCTAAAACCTGATTACCACAAGAAGATGTTATGTTGATGGATGGCGCAGTTGGCGCATCAATACCTCCACAATCGCGGTAAAAAACCATCCGAATGAGATACTGATTACCACCTAAACACTCGTAAGTAATTTCTGCACCAAGCGCATGAGATGCTTCCGCTTGTTTAGCGGGCAAGAAACTTATCAATACACAGGCAAAAAGCCAGAGTACGAGGGGTCTTTTCATGGCGGTCTAACAACTGAAA